>DRMA01000106.1 GCA_011375245.1 Thiothrix sp.
AGCAATGATTCACCTTCCATTGTATGAGGTTTTCGCAAGCCCATTATCTCCAAAACAGTGGGAGCAATATTGGAAAGTCCACCACAACTATCAAGTCGCCAATTTGATTTATCAATAATTAATAAGGGAACAGGGTAAACCGTATGTTGTGTGTTGGGTTCGCCTGTTAAGGGATCAACATACTCATCACAGTTGCCATGATCAGAGGTTAGGATAGCTGAATATTTATATTCAACAACAGCATCTAATACGCGTCCTACTTCTTTATCCAGTGTTTCTACGGCTTTTACTACGGCGTTAGGCATCGCTGAATGTCCAACCATATCGCCATTGGCGAAATTGACCAAAATAAACGAATAAATATTTTGTTTAATACTATCAATAACCGTATCAGCGACTTCTTTGGCACTCATTTCGGGCGTTTCATCATAAGTATCAACATTTGGCGAGTCGATCATTACTCGATCTTCACCCGCATAAGGTTTTTCGCGACCACCATTAAAGAAGAAGGTCACATGGGCATATTTTTCTGTTTCAGCCGTATGCAGTTGTCGATAACCCGCAAGGCTAATGATATGGGATAAGTTGGTGGATGGGCGTTCAGGGGTAAAAACTACGGGGGCAAGTAGAGCCTTATCGTATTCGGTTAAACAGGTAACGATGATGTCTTCAAAATCGCCTCGATCAAAACCGTCGAAGCGATCACCACCGAGTGCGTCAGCTAGTTGGCGTGGGCGATCACTACGGAAGTTGTAGAAAATGAGCTGATCGTCTTTTTCAATCAGTTCCACGCCTGATATAACGCGTGGCAGAATAAACTCATCGGTTTGCTTATCAGCATAGGCAGATTCTAGAGCTGAGAACATATCTTCTGCAACGTCACCAATGCCATTAACCATAGCATCCCATGCGATTTTTGTACGATCCCAGCGGTTATCGCGATCCATGGCATAAAAACGACCGACAATAGTGGCTACTTCTCCATCACATTCATCAAGTTGTTGTTGGAGTTCTTCCATATATTGGCGTGCAGAACAAGGTGGCGTATCTCTGCCATCCGTAATCACATGGACAACGGGTTTTACGCCTATTTCTTTTGCCATCTTCAAAATAGCGTATAAATGTGAAGTATGGCTATGTACACCGCCATTTGAGAGTAAGCCGACTAAGTGAATAGGGCGATTGTTCTCTTTTGCCGTTTCTAAAGCATTTTTTAGTGCGATTTTTTCAAAGAAAATGCCATTTTCAATGGTGTTATTGATGCGTTCTAACTCCTGCATGTAAATTGCACCACACCCTATCGTTAAGTGTCCTACTTCAGAGTTGCCCATTTGTCCTCTTGGTAAGCCAACCGCTTTGCCTGAGGCTGAAAGTGTTGTATGCGGATAATGCCCAAAATAGCGATCAAGATTAGGTGTATCAGCTTCATAAATGGCGTTATTCGTTTTGCTTGGATTAACCCCAAAACCATCAAGAATAATAAGGACAGTCGGGCAACGTGGGACGGGTCTTTTAGTCATTTTTTAGTTACTTATGTTAGGTAGAGTATTCCTAGCAAGGACGCTAGGAACGTGTTATCAGTTGTTCTATAGTTTGTAGGTATCAAGGCGCTTATTCCAACCAGGAATCCAACGATATTCATTACTGGCTCTGGGCGAGTTGCGCACGCGTCGTTGTAAAACGATTTTGGCAGCACGGGAAAATTCATTAATCGCTCCCTTGCCTGGTTTAACAGGGCGCATGTGTTGCAATACTTGTAGCAAGCCCCAGCCTTCTCCTGCATAGCGCTCCGTTTTTTTTAAGCCTTTGCCTTTGAAATTGATGTAATCAATTAGGGGATACCAACCTCCTTGGGTTTGTGCAAGTGCGTTGTAGTTATTGATAATATGTTGGCGTTGTTGTACGGGGACACTTTGGGCTATTTGTGGAATGGTTTCATGCAAACGATCAAAAAAGAACAAGGTTTGTAGTTCTTTTGTATTTAATAAAATACGGGTCAGTTCACGCATTTCAGGGTCATTCTTGGCACGTAGGAAGGCGGTACGATTAGGCCAAGGCGCACCTTTGAAACGTGCATTAATTAACCAGAGAGGAAGTCTTATGCCTTTTTGTTGTAAGTAGCCAATCAATGCAGGGAAGGTTTCATCAAAGCGTTGAAAGCGACCAGCAGGATACCAGATAAAATGCCCAATGCCTAAAGAGGGGAATTCTTCATTGGGACTCCAAATAATTAAATTTTCAGGTTTGGCTGATGTCTCATTAAGATAAATTTGATGGCTAATGCGTTGCAATTCTTGTGTTGAAAGCTTGGGTTTATAAATATCTTGTGGATAAGGCGTTGTGTTCGTGGGTATGGTTGATTGTTGTGGCACATAGGGTTCTAGCCCAATATCAGGATCCGTTGCTTCGGGTAAGGAAGGGTTAATCGGCGTACATGCTGAAGTAAGTAGGCTTATAATGCTAAGATTTAATAATAGGCGAATACTCATAACGTTTTTTTGGACTCCTACTGTTTTTTATATTTTTTATGTTTTGCTATAAAATAACGAGGTTATCGCGATGTATTAGCTCTGGTGTGTCGATGTAACCCAATTTTTTCTCAATATCACGACTAGCAACCCCTAAAATTTGTTCACATTCTTCGCTTGAGTAGTTGACAAGGCCTCTGGCAATAAGATGGTCTTGTGTGTTCAAGCAATCAATGATATCACCTCGTTCAAAGATGCCATTAACTGAAGTTGTTCCAATTGGTAGCAAGCTGCGTCCTGCGTCTTTTAGAGCGGTGATTGCTCCATTATCCAAGGTTAGTTGCCCTTTGGTATTGAGCTGATTTGCAATCCATTGCTTACGAGCTGCTAATGGTTCGCAGTCTGCAGTGAGTAATGTCCCCAGATTTTCTTCAGCAAATAAACGCGTTAAAACATTAGGCTCACGACCTGAGGCAATTAGTGTTGAGCAGCCTGAAAGTGCGGCTTTTTGTGCCGCTAGTACTTTGGTTCTCATGCCTCCTGTGCCTACGGTTGTACCTGCTCCTCCTGCGTAGTCTAATAAGGCAGGATTAGTTGCTGAGTCTTCACTAATAAACTGTGCATCGGCATGATGGCGTGGGTCTTTGTTGTACAAGCCTTGCTGGTCAGTCAGAATAATCAGTAGGTCGGCATCAACAAGGTTGGCAACTAAAGCGCTTAGTGTGTCGTTATCACCTAAGCGGATTTCCTTAAAAGAGATGGTATCGTTTTCATTGACGATAGGGACAGCATTCAGTTCAAGTAAGGTTTTGAGGGTACTACGCGCATTTAAATAGCGTCGCCGATCACGTAAATCATCATGGGTTAATAATACTTGTGCTGTTTGTAATTGGAATTCTGCAAAACTTTGTTGGTAGGTTTGAATTAAGCCTGCTTGTCCAATCGCTGCTGCAGCTTGCAGTTCACACAGATTGGTAGGGCGTTGTTGCCAACCCATGCGGCACATACCTTCAGCAATAGAGCCTGAGGAAACAAGAATAATTTCAGTCCCTTGGGCTTTGATATCAGCAATTTGTTTTGTCCAACTATAAATGGCGTGTTGATCAAGCCCTGTGCCATTTTGCGTAATTAATGCACTGCCTATTTTAACAATGCAACGTTTGATTGTACGATTATGATTGCGTTTGTTCATCATCTAAATACTGCATAATTTGGTAACTAAGGTGTTTTGTTCCTTGTCCTGTGACGGCTGAAATATTGAATATTTTACCTTGCCAATTAAGCATTTTAATAATTTCATCGCTGAAGCTTTGTTGCATATCCTCAGGGATAAGATCTATTTTATTCAGGACTAACCAGCGTTCACGTTCACCAAGTTCTTCACTGTATTTGACCAATTCTTTCTCGATGGTGCGTATCGCTTCAATAGGGCTGCTGCCATCTTCAGGGTCAATATCAACAAGGTGTAATAAGAGTTTAGTGCGTGATAGGTGTTTTAAAAATTGAATACCTAAGCCAGCCCCTTCTGCTGCGCCTTCGACTAATCCTGGGATATCCGCAATCACAAAACTTTGATGCGTGTCAATGTAAACCACACCCAAGTTAGGATAAAGTGTTGTGAATGGATAATTGGCAACTTTAGGACGAGCGGCAGAAACAGCACTAATAAAAGTGGATTTTCCTGCATTAGGCAGACCCAATAGACCAACATCAGCAAGGACTTTCATTTCTAAGCGTAAATTGCGTATTTCACCCTCAGTACCAGGCTTTGATTCACGTGGGCTACGATTCGTGGAGCTTTTGTAGCGTAGGTTGCCTAGACCATGAAAACCGCCTTGTGCGACTTGTAATTTTTGTCCTTTGAGCAAATCACCAATGATTTCGCCTGTGTCATCATCATAGACTTGTGTGCCAACAGGAACAGGGATTACAAGGTCATCGCCTTTTGCGCCTGTCATGTTGCGTCCACCACCATTGGTACCTCTGCCAGCTTTGAACAGGCGTTTATGGCGAAAATCAACTAGGGTACTTAGGCCTGTATCAGCGATAAGGTAGATGCTGCCACCATCACCGCCATCACCACCATCAGGACCACCAAATTCAATGTATTTTTCACGGCGGAAGCTAACGCAACCATTGCCGCCATCGCCTGCTTGGGCGGTGATTTTAGCTTCATCAACAAACTTCATAGGTATGGAATCGTTAGTTTTGAGTTTTGTATGGAAATAAGGAGAGGTGCAGTATATACCTTTGGGTAAAACAGGTATAGAACCGCTCTATAAAAGAGTTGATTAGACACGAAAAAAGCCTCGATGAGACGAGGCTTTTTGATTTCTAACCGTATTTTTGACATCCGATACTGCTTAACAATTCAGACTACTAGGATTCGCTCTTCAATCTCACTAAACTTACTACGCTCAAATAAACGTTCGGTTTCAGTGCAATTCCTAGCAGGCTTCAAACTGTAAATTACTTTTGGCATTTATGAAGCTGCCATATTTTTATGCAGCTTCTTCTGTTGCAACAATACTGATATATTTACGATTACGTGGACCTTTTACCTCAAATTTTACAGCACCATCAGCCATCGCAAATAAGGTATGGTCTTTACCACAGCCTACATTATCACCAGGGTGAAATTTAGTGCCACGTTGACGAACGAGGATGTTGCCAGCTTTAACAACTTGACCGCCGAAGCGTTTTACGCCTAAACGTTTAGAAACCGAATCGCGACCGTTGCGGGTACTACCGCCTGCTTTTTTATGTGCCATTATATCTTTCCAATCTTAAATGATCGTTTGTTATTTTTATGCATAAGCATTTATGCTTGCTTATGCGAGAAACGTGTTTAAGCAGAAATCTTAGTGATTTCTAAGGTTGTCAAATACTGACGATGACCTGTACGTTTTTGGTGATGCTTGCGTCGTCTAAATTTAATAATCTCGATTTTCTTGCCGCGTTTTTGTTCTTTTACTGTTGCAGTGACGCTACAGCCTTCTACATAAGGCATGCCGATTTTTACATCTTCGCCATTTCTTGTCATAAGGATATCTTCAAAATTAACATCAGCGCCTACATCAGAGCTTAATTTTTCAACTTCGATGACATCACCTTCAGCGACACGGTATTGTTTTCCACCTGTTGTGATAACAGCGTACATGATTAAATTCTCCAAAAATTCCTACACAAAAAAGGAGCGACATTCTAGAACTCATTTTGTCAAGAGTCAAACATTGATTTATAGATGTCAATAAAAACAGTCATCTCGCTCATGTCTTCCATACATCTTATGTATCAGTCGTATCGTTCTTGTTTGTTTCTATTGTGAGTGTAATTTATACAGTTCAATGGCGAAATCAATGAATTAATAACTATCATCTTGACAGTATGAAAGCATCTACCTAGCATGCGTTCATTAACTCTTACATTGTGTGTCCCATCAAAATGGATTTTAATTCTATCTGTAAAATGGTGTCAGGTGATATGGATGCAGTGAATACACTCATCCAGCGCAGACTACAGTCTGAAGTTGCTTTGATTAACCAACTGAGTATCTACATTATCAATAGTGGCGGAAAACGTTTGCGTCCTTTATTAGCACTACTGGTTGCCCGTGCATGTAATTACCAAGGTGAAAAGCACATTGAGGTGGCAGCCATTATTGAGTTTATTCATACAGCAACGTTGTTACACGATGATGTGGTTGATGAGTCTGATTTACGCCGTGGCAAAGAAACAGCAAGTAGTGTTTGGGGAAACCAAGCGGCTGTGCTGGTTGGCGATTATTTATATTCGCGTGCTTTTGAAATGATGGTTGACGTGGAATCTATGCGAGTGATGAGTATTCTGGCAAATACTACCAATACTATTGCCGAAGGTGAAGTTTTACAATTGCTTAATTGTCATGATGCCAATACAACAGAAGAAAGCTACTTAGCCGTTATTTACTCAAAAACAGCTAAATTATTTGAAGCGGCTTGTTTGATAGGTGCTGTATTGGCTGAGTTACCTGAGGATGAGCAGGAGGCTATTGCTAAATATGGTGTGCATCTTGGAACCGCTTTTCAGCTTGCCGATGATATTTTAGATTACAGTGCCTCTGCTGAGGAAATGGGTAAAAATATTGGTGATGACTTAGCCGAAGGGAAACCCACCTTGCCACTGATTGTTGCGTTACGTCGAAGTGAAGGTCAACAAGCGAGCATAATACGCCAAGCTATTGAAGAAGGTGAAGGGTTAAATCATATTGATGATATTCTGACAATTATTCATGCAACAGGCGCATTGGAGTATACCAAAGCAGCAGCACAAAACGAGATTCAATTAGCGATTAAGCATTTAGCCTGCCTTGCTGACAGCCCTTATAAAACAGCTCTTGAAACATTGGCGAATTTTTCATTGGCGCGGAGTCATTAATCATGATTGGTAGCAGTCTTCAGATTAAAGCAACAAAGATAAAGCCTAACCAGTCAGATGGTTAGTATGCATAAACATAGCAAGTGCTACACTTTAGTAATGATTCATTACTGGTTGCTAGTTTAATGATTAGCAGCAAAAAACTATGCGTGCTCTAATTCTTATTTTCACTTTTATGCTGATATTTTTTACTTCTGCTGTAGGAGATATTTACTCATGGAAAGATAAAAATGGTCGTACTGTTTATGGTGATGATCCCCCTGAAAACATCGTATCAAAAACGTTTATCCCTGAACCCCTAATGATTGTTCCTAGTTATAAAGACCCCACTGAGGACGAAAAAAATGCGGCACAAGAAGAAAAGCTCGATGATGGTAATAAGACGGAAGAAGCAACAGACGATGAAAAAGAAGAGACTGATGAGCCACCTTACGCGACGTTCAAGATTACTTACCCAGCAAAAGACGACGTAATTAGGGCTAATAATGGCAACATCTTTATTTCACTAGAATTATCACCCACATTAGCAGCGAGTGATCGTGTTTTTGTTTATGTTAACGGCAAAAAAGTAGTGGAAAATAGTAAAGCGTTAAGTGTTGAGTTAAAACAACTGGATCGTGGTAAGCATAGTATTTTTGCTGTCGTGCGCAATGATAAGGGTGATGTATTGATTAATAGCAATACCGTGACTTTTAGTGTGCTGCGTAACTCTACTATC
>DRMA01000107.1 GCA_011375245.1 Thiothrix sp.
AAAAATAGAAACAATTGATGTTACACCACTCAATAACGAACAAAGCATACAAGCTTCATTAAAAGCATTCGCCCAATTTAATAGAGATCCTTATCAAGATCCTGGTACTGTTATGCGCCATCCTGGTTTATTATTTCTTTCTGAAATAGGGGAAGTGAAGCAACAAGTGGAGCATATTAATGCATTAAAAGATGAATTGGTTACACGAATGCATACGCTTAATGCTAGAGCACGTAATACTCATGTGAAAATGGCATGGAGAGGTGTTTCTGCTTTGCAACTTTATCGTCATATTACTGCTGTTGATTATGCGCCAAGAAAAGCCTTATTTAGTTGGGAAGGTAGAACTACTAGCATTTCTCGTCCACATTCAAAAGAAGAGTTTATCGAAATCATTCTTAAAACCAAAGATATGTGTCCAGCACACGTTTCTCCACTTGACTGGGACGATATTCTGCGTAAAGAAATACTCTATATACAAAGTGTACAAGAAAATGGAGATCTCGTACGAATGAAACCTGTTGCACCTCATCCAAGGTTGTTATTGTATAAGACGACTGATGTCAAAGCGACAGATACTATTTTTTCTAACGTACCTACTTTTGTTAAAACAGCTCCTGATTGTACTATTGTCGAATTAACATCTTTTGATTTCAGTAAAACAACTACACGTAGAAAGAAAAGAGTGTTTATTCCTATTGTTGAGCGGTTAAATATGTATTTTCGACCATTTAAGTGAATCTGCAACTTACGTAGAGGTTTGTTTATCTTTCTTAAGATTCTTATAGTCTTCAAGTTGTTCTTTTAGTAGCGTACTCCTTTCTTCATAAAATAGACAACGTGTCTGTAAAACTGATTGAGATTTTTCTAATGAAAGCAGGGTACTTTGTTGACTAATTACGCTTTGTTGTAATTTGCTTTCTATTTGTTTAAGTTGTTGATTTTCTTGTTTTAATATTGCATTGTCTATTTGTAAGTTAGCTAACTTATTCGTTATATCTTCCTGTTTTCTTTGCCATTCCCCACGTTCTTTTTGATATTGCTTATCTCTTTCCTCATTGGCAATTTTTAGTTGTCCTAATTCATTCGCATAATGATCAATCATTGACTCATATTGTTGTGCTTGACGCTCCACAACGTTTAGTTGTTCGTTTCTAAGTTGTTCAGTTGCTTGCTGGTACTCCTGTTTCAGTGTTTCTAGTGCAATAGATAAATCTGATGCTTGTTGTTGATAATGTTGCCCCATCGTTTTTGTTTGTTGATGTAATTTTTGTAACTGTTTCGTTTCTTGTCGTTGCTGTTCTAGTTGTGTGCTTAATTGCTGAAGTGTTATTTTATGATTTCTTGACTCTTCAATATATTTTTTCTCTTGTTGTATTTTTTCTGTTTGTACTTGCTCTAGTTCAGCATCCAATTGTGTTAACTGTTTCTGTATATCATCTTTTACTGCTTTTGCTTCAGCAAAATCACTTTTTAAACGTTCTTCAATTTCTGCTTGCGCTTGTTTTAGCGCTTTATCCCATAATTTATTAAATTCTTTTGCTAAACCATTAGGAATATCAGCTCGTTTTTCTAAGTGATTCAGGCGCTTGCCAAGTTCAGCCCAATAATTATTAACTACATTCTGCAAGGTTGTTGCGCTACCCGTTCCCAATATCTCTCGAATTAAACGCCATGTTGGTTGTATACCTTGCTGCAACAGCATATTTGCAACCTGTTTTGCCTTGTCAGGTGTCTTTATTGCTGAATCATTTAGTAAAACAGCAGCGTCTTGCTGAATCGTTGTTATCAATTCATCTTTATCCATTTTTTGTTACCTTGATATTATATACATAAGTACATTGTACACTGATACATAACTATAGTTACATTATAATAAATTAACTTTCGATAACGGCCATTCTCGAAAGTTAACGAGGAGAAATATGTTAAGCTAGAGTTTTTTCAGCTTTCATGAGGTATTTGAATGAAACAGAAACTTAAAGCATCAAAAAAAAGGGAGTTACTACAAAATAAAGAGAATAAAAGCAGGGTAGAAAGGTTGATTCAGCGCGCTCAAGCAACACTTAGCGCTGATTTGGCAACATCAACTCATCGTGCTTATGCGAGTGACTGGGGGGATTTTCAACGTTTTAGTTCATCTTTATCGCAAGTTTGCTTGCCTGCCAATACTGAAATTGTTGTGCTTTATATTCAACATATGACGGATAAGAACCTGAAACTAAATACAATTCGTCGTCGCCTCGCTGCTATTCGTTATTATCATTTTGAAGCAGATTATGACTCACCCACTGAAAGTGTTTTGGTAAAAAAAATGTTAAATGCAACAAGTAGACAAATAGGTTACCAACTTGATCAAAAGCAAGCGCTAGATGTTAGTAGTTTGAAACAAATGATTGATCTCATGGAAAGTAAAAAACTGACCCATTTACGTGATCGAGCGATGCTTTTGTTAGGTTTCTCGGGAGGGTTTAGACGTAGTGAAGTCGTTAATTTACGTATCGAAAATATGCACTTTTCAGGTATACATTTACGTATCCATTTACCACGCTCCAAAACAGATCAAATGGGAAAGGGCTTAGATAAACCCATTTTTGGCGAAAAAAATTCAGCCTATTGCCCAGTATCTGCAATTCAAGAATGGTTACAAGCAAGTATGATTAACACAGGTTATATCTTTCGTCGCATTCGACGTGGGCAAACAATAAACCTAAGTGAAGATAAACCATTATCTGCTATTGCCTATACTAATTGTATTAAATACTATGCCGAAGCGATTGGCTTAGACTCTACATGTATTTCAGGGCATAGTTTACGCAGTGGTTTTGTTACCTCAGCAGCGCTAAGGGGGAAGGATGCATTACAAATTGCTGATGTTACCAAGCAAGATATTCGCACTGTGCAACGTTATATGAGAAAGACG
>DRMA01000108.1 GCA_011375245.1 Thiothrix sp.
ATATACTAATAGACATGCAGGTAGGTAATAGTGTATTATTTATAGTAATTATAGTTTAAAACTATGATTGATTAAATGTCTGTAAGGGCTACAAGCATATAGTTTTAAAATGGCAATGGGTTTTATTTTTATAAACGGTAAATTATTTTATTCAGGGGAAGGTAATGGACACTTATATGGCTGCTTGGTTAGGCGGCATTCTAATGGGGGCATTCGTTGTAGTGCATTTTATTCTTATTGGTCGAGGTGTTGGTGGTTCAACAGGCTATGTTTGCGCTATAAAGCATCTTACTAATACAAAATCACTCTTTTTTGGTTACAATCTTGATCCAATGAAGTTTTTCTTTTCTATTGGTCTACCACTCGGTGGTTTGATTCATTTGATTTTCATCCAAGATATGCCGTTTGAATTTAGTTTTGATATGGGAATGTATGAGGATGTACTGCCTACAAGTGATGTACTAAAAGCAATTGCATTAATTGCAGGTGGAATTTTGCTAGGTACTGGCGCACGTATGGCAGGTGGCTGTACTTCAGGTCATGCGCTAGCGGGTGGTGCTTTATTAAATAAGGTGAGTTTGGGAGTTGCTATGATCTTCTTTATCACCGCAATAGCAGTGGCACAGCTTTTATTTTTCTTCATGGGTATGTAAAGGCAGCAAGCAATCATCGGCTTCTTTGTTAATGGGTTTGCGACAAGAAGCTAGGTAATAATATAGAATTTTTCAGGGGAATTATTGTGAGTGATAGTAATAAAGATAACGAATTAGTTGAAGTTGAGCAGCAGAAAAATCTGCCTGTATTAAAAATAGTATCCGTTGGCTTAGGCATCATATTTGGTCTACTATTGGTTAGTATTGGTGGTACTTCATTTGATGTCATGGCAGGGATGTTTTTATTTGAAAACTTCCAATTACCGATTGTACTAAGTTTAGCGGTAGTAACAGGTGCAATTGGCATGTATTTAGTTGGGCGTATGAAAGCAAAAAGTGTGATTGGACAAAAAGAAATTACCTTTGGCGCGGTTTCTTTTTCACCTAAAGTACTTATTGGTGCGATCTTCTTTGGTATTGGTTGGGCGTTAACAGCATCGTGTCCTGGTACAGCAATGGTAATGATTGGCGAAGGCAAGATGAGCGGTCTTTTCGTTATCGTTGGTATTATTATTGGTACGATAATGTATGGCTATTTCAATAGAAAAGGACGTATAAGCTAATTATCTATTGCCTATATTTAGCGCGTTGGTAGCAAGCTTGATGTAGGTTGATATTAAAAAAGGTCAGACGAACAGTCTGGCCTTTTTTTATTCTATAAATAATATTTATGTCGCATTGAGCATATTAGTTAGGAAGCAATACATACAAAAAATCCCCTTCAAAAATTCTTTTTTAAATAAATCAATAAAATTACATTGTTCTGTCACCCTGATGACAGAACAATGTATGTCTTCGCTTTAGAATCCATTTCCAGAATTGATTGTGTCAGTTATTTTTTCAGATAAAAAATAACCTTCGCAAAGAATAAAACGAATCATGGAGAGTGAAATTATGGCAAAAGTAATAGGCATTGATTTAGGAACGACAAATTCATGTGTTGCAGTGATGGAAGGCGATACCCCTAAAGTGATTGAAAATGCAGAAGGTAATCGAACCACGCCCTCTGTTGTTTCATATGCGGATAATGAGGTATTGGTTGGGCAACCCGCAAAACGACAAGCGGTCACAAATCCCGAGAATACGCTCTTTGCGATTAAACGTTTAATAGGTCGGCGTTATGATGAAGAAGCAGTACAAAAAGACATAAAGCTTGTTCCTTATAAGATTATCAAAGCCAATAACGGTGACGCTTGGGTTGAAGCAAATGGCAAAAAGCTTTCTGCTCAGGAAGTGTCAGCGCAAATCTTGATGAAGATAAAAAAGGATGCCGAAGCTTATTTGGGCGAAGAAGTTAAAGAAGCGGTTATTACTGTCCCCGCATATTTTAACGATTCTCAACGCCAAGCGACCAAAGATGCGGGACGTATTGCAGGTCTTGACGTTAAACGTATTATCAACGAACCAACTGCTGCTGCACTTGCCTATGGTTTGGATAAAAAGACGGGTGACGAACAAAAATTGGTTGTTTACGATCTTGGTGGCGGGACATTCGATGTTTCAATTATCGAAATTGCTGATGTGGATGGCGAAAAGCAGTTTGAAGTGCTAGCTACCAATGGCGATACTTTTCTTGGTGGTGAAGATTTTGACCTACGCCTCATTGATTATTTAGCAGACGAATTTAAAAAAGATAGTGGTATTGATATTCATAATGACCCTTTAGCATTACAACGCTTAAAGGAAGCGGCTGAAAAAGCCAAAATTGAACTCTCTTCAACACAGCAAACAGAAGTCAGTTTACCCTATGTGACAGCGGATGCGAATGGTCCTAAGCATTTGAATATCAACGTTACGCGTGCAAAATTAGAAGCGCTTGTAGAGGATTTAGTGCAGCAAACCCTAAAACCTTGCGAACAAGCCCTTAAAGACGCTGAACTTGATAAGAGTGATATTGATGAAGTTATCTTGGTCGGTGGTCAAACACGTATGCCAAAAATTCAACAAACGGTACAGCAGTTTTTTAATAAAGACCCTCGCAAAGATGTCAATCCTGATGAAGCGGTTGCATTGGGTGCAGTGATTCAAGCGGCGGTTTTATCAGGTGATGTTAATGACGTGTTACTACTGGATGTTACACCTTTATCACTTGGTATTGAAACCATGGGCGGTGTCCTCACTAAGTTGATTAAGAAGAATACTACTATTCCTACCAAAGCATCGGAAGTCTTCTCAACAGCAGAAGATAATCAACCTGCGGTTACGGTGCATGTGTTACAAGGTGAGCGTGAATTAGCTAGAGATAATAAATCACTTGGGCAATTTAACCTCACCGATATTACTGCTGCTCCTCGTGGTATACCACAAATAGAAGTGACTTTTGACATTGATGCCAATGGCATTCTTAATGTTTCTGCGCAAGACAAAGCAACAGGCAAAGAACAAGCTATTGAGATCAAAGCATCCAGTGGATTATCTGAAGCAGAAATCGAACGCATGGTCAGAGATGCAGAACAACATGCCGATGAAGATCAGCGTCTGCGCGAATTAATTCAAGCACGTAACCAAGCCGATCAATTAATTCATTTAACCGAAACCTCACTCAAAGAATCTGCTGACAAAATAGCCGATACAGATAAAAATACGGTCAATCAAGCCATTGATGCATTAAAAAGTGCCATCAAGGGTGACAACAAAGCAGAGATTGAAGCAAAACAACAGCGTTTACAAGAAGCATCCAGCAACATGATGCGTGCAACCTCTGAAACTGAGGCTCAACCCCAAGGCGCTTCGCCTAAACCAACTAAAGACGATGACATTGTTGATGCAGAATTTGAAGAAATCAATGACGGCAAAAAATAATGAGACTAATCGTTTTTTTAAATAAGGAGATTTAATCATGAAAAAAACTATCCTATTTAGTAGCTTACTAACATTGACATTAGCCGTAAGCCCTTCCGTACTCGCAGAGAGCAGTACGGAAAATAGTCCTGCAAAAACAACTGAAAAAAGCACTGTAACAACACCAGCAACAGCGGATAAAAGCAAAAAAACCACAGATAAGGCCGTAAAGGAC
Organism: Thiothrix sp.; assembly: GCA_011375245.1. GTDB lineage: Bacteria > Pseudomonadota > Gammaproteobacteria > Thiotrichales > Thiotrichaceae > HyVt-477. Next base: position 3,670 of record DRMA01000108.1, read on the forward strand.
GTGGAAAAGAAGCAAAATGCCGCCTTAG
>DRMA01000109.1 GCA_011375245.1 Thiothrix sp.
AATCAAAATATTGTTATATTCAGCCACCCATAACAATAATTTTAATGTAACTTGTTTATTTTATTAAAATAAATTTACTATTTCCCTTTAGTTCTCACTAAAAACATTTATTATTCAATATTAAGGAAAGCAATATGAGCATTAGTTTAAAAAAAGGTGGCAGAATCAATTTAAGCAAAGAAGCACCCAGTCTCGATAATATGACGGTGGGGCTTGGATGGGATGCCAATATAAGTGATACAGGAAGCGATGCTGATTTAGATGTATCTATTTTTCTTGTCAACGCACAAGGTAAAACGAGCAATGATAAAGATTTTATCTTCTACAATAATCTCACTTCTACTGATGGCAGTGTTGTACACACTGGCGACAATTTGACAGGTGAAGGCGATGGTGATGATGAAAAAATCAAAGTTTCCTTATCAAAAGTGAGTGACACGGTACAGGAAATTATTTTTGTCGTCACCATCCATGAAGCAGAAACAAGAAAGCAAAATTTTGGTCAAGTTTCAAACTCATTTATCCGCATTGTTGACGATAGCAATGGCAATGAAGTATTAAAATATGAGCTAGATGAAGATTATTCCAGTGAAACAGCGATTGAATTTGGTAAATTATACCGACGTGATAATAGCTGGCGCTTTCAAGCGGTAGGGACTGGCTTTAATTCAGGTTTGCAAAGCTTTGTCGATAAGTATATAGGGTAATATCATGGCAATTGATTTAGTTAAAGGGCAAAAAATCTCCCTTGTTAAACAAAATGGTAGCCCCTTAGATACTTTTTGTGTCGGTGCGAACTGGGGGGTTATTGAAAGCAAAGGTTTTTTTGGTGGCACAAACAAAACCTCGGTTGATCTTGATCTCTCCGTTGCACTCTATGATGCGGATAAACAACTTAAAAATGTGGTTTATTATGCCGAGTTAGAGGCAGCGGGCGTTAAACATTCAGGTGATGATTTAACGGGAGATGAAGATGGCGATGATGGTCTTGATAATGAAGTGATTCAAATCAATTTACCTGATATTCGTGACGATATTGCGCATGTGGTTTTTATTTTAAACTCGTATAAAAATCAAGATTTTGCCACCATTCCCTTTGCGTCAATTCGGCTTTACGAAGGTGTGCCAACACGTGTTAATAGCATTGTTGCCACCTATAATATTGCCAGTGATGCGCGATTTGTTGGTTATACTTCAATGATTTTGGGTAAATTATATCGACGTAATAACGAATGGAAGTTTTCGGCTATTGGTGAACCGACACGCGATACAAAGCTAGAAGGAGCATTACAAACAGCGGTTCGCTATTTATAACTCTTTATTCACTCCATCCATAACCAAGGTCATCACTATGTTAGATTTTGAACAAGTCAAAGCAAAAATATCCACGTTAATCAGTGAAGCAGGAAGAAAACTGAAGCAATATACGCCTGAAAAGTTTTCTAAAGAGAAGAAGTTTATTAATGCATTAGTCGGTTCTTTAGCGTTAATGACAATGGCGGATAAAAAGGCAGAAACAGAAGAAGTCATTGCTTCAATTGATTTAATTAAGGAAATTGATGAAATTACCGAGCTTGATATGACCCAAGATGCCTTGGAACTCTATGAGTATCATATCGAAGCCCTTTCAGCAGCGATCAGCACACCAACGAAATGGCTTGTTGCTGAGGCAAGAATGTTGTCAGAGATTGGTAAAATAAAAGCGTACCCTGAGTATCCCCCGATGGTTGAGGCCTTGATTGAGCATATTGCCAATAGCGATGGTAATGTTGATCCCCTAGAAGTTGCCATGCAAGAGAAAATCCTTAAAGCGATTCAGTAAATAATTGATTTATATGGTGTTCACCGATTAGAAGCCAGTCAAACGCAACGCTGGAGCGTTGCAGACTGCATTCCCATGCTGGAGAGGCTGTGAAAGTATTGATGAAAATCATACAAAACAACGAAAAAAATGACTAATGTAGGTCGGGTTACGCTACGCTAACCCGACCTACGTGGAATACTTTCACAGCCTCTGGAGCATGGGAACGAGAAAATTTCCGCGCCCTTATTAATCCCTTGCCTGCTTGGTCAACGACACAAAGCCAATATCTTCCATAATCGCATACATCGACGGCAAGACCAGCATAATCAATAAGGTCGAAGTCAACATACCAAACACTATGCTGGTTACTAGCGGTACAAGTATCAATGCTTGCGAACTGGTTTCAAACAATAACGGTGTCATCCCTGCAATTGTCGTGATTGAGGTAAGAAAGATGGCTCTAAAACGATCATGTACCGCATATTGTGCCGCTGTGTGTAAGCTCATCCCTTCGGCGGCATGGTATTTAACAAACTCGACCAGCAAAATAGAATCATTAACTACCACACCTGCAAGGGACACAAAGCCAATCATGCTTGGCAGGGTAAAATCTAATCCCATCATAAAATGCCCCCAAATCGCGCCGATCAGCGCAAGGGGGATATTAATCATCACAATCAGCGGTTCACGGTAGTTACCAAATTGCATACTCAGCAATAAAAATACGCCAAAAGCGCCTAAGACAAAGCCTGTTAGGATAGATGTCTTGGTTTCTGTACCATTTTCCACTTCGCCTTTGAGGGAAAAAGTGATATGAGGATAACGTTGTTGTAAATGGCTTAAGAAGTTTTCTTTTAGCCCTTTAATCACTTCAGAGGTATTAGCAATTTCGGCATCGACATCACCATAAATATTAATCGTACGCTGATGATTAATATGCCCAATACGGGCGAAATCACGTTCTTCGGTAATAATAGCCACTGTGCTGAGGGGGATGGCTTTGCCTGTTTTTGAATAGATCGTCAGATTATCGAAGTCGCTTAATTCCTTATGTGCTTTACTGTCCAGTTTAGCAATGATTTCATAGGCTTCTCGTCCTTGGTAAATTTCGCTGATTTTGACATCTTGATAAGCGGAGCGTAATTGCGTGGCAATACTGCGTGAATCTACCCCTGCGGCTAATGCGCCTGCTTTAAGCTTGATACTATATTGTGGTTTGCCTGCACGAAGATCATCCAGCAGATTGTTTACCCCTGCATAACCGCGTAGCCAGTTTTGTACTTCCCATGAAGCACTGGAAAGTCGGTCTAAATCATGTCCTTTTAGACGAATATGAATTGCACGTCCTGCGGGACCAACATGACCTTCTTTATATTGAATATTGATAACATTGGGTAATGCGCGGGTATTTTGTTTCCAATGAGTCACAATATCGTTAATACTACTGTGGCGTTTTTCGGTATTTAGTAGGTCAATGCTCAGCGTTGCCAAATGCGAACCATTTTCAGGCACATCGCCATGTTTGCCATACGAGAGCTGGATATCTTTAATAAGCGCTTCGCTTTCTTTTTCACTGAGTTGTTGATTAGTCTTGTCTAGCGAAGCTAATAATATGCCAATCACTCGCTCAGTTTCGGCTAAGGGTGTGCCTTGTGGCAGTAAGACGCGCGCCTCAAAATTATTACCTTCTAAATCAGGAAACGCTTTAAACTTAACCATGCCTGTAGCAATTAAGCCAATGGACAGTATCAACATTGCTAAAGCAATACCCACGGTCATATAACGAAATTGCATCGCTGTTTTAGCCGCTCGACCGACACCATGACGGAATTTATTGAACTGGGTTTCAAACTGTTGTCGCCATTTTGGTGGTTGTTTATGGTGGGTATGTTCTAACGAGTGCTTTAAATGGTGTGGCAAAATAAAAAAGGCTTCGAGCAAGCTAATGGTTAATACAGAAAGCAAAACCACAGGCAATACGCCTAAGACTTGCCCCATATCACCTTTCATCATTAACAAACTGCCAAATAAAAAAGTGGAGGTTAAGAAGGAGGAGAGTACGCCACGAAAGACTTTTTGTGTGCCATCAATAGCGGCTTCAAGCGGCGCTTTTCCCTTATTGTATTCATGATCAATGCTTTCAGACAGGACAATCGCATCGTCCATTAAAATACCGATTGCCATTAGTAAGGCAACCATTGAAATCATATTAATACTGATACCAAAGACGGTCATCAAGGCTAAGCCACCCAAGAAGGAAACAGGCAAACCTAATGCGATCCAAAACGTGTAACGCCATGAGAAAAAGAGTAGCAACACAAACGTAGCAAGTAAGAGACCTTGCCAGCCATTTTTTATCAGCAGTTGTAAACGATCACGTACTGAAGTAGACATGTCATTTACTAGCGTTAAACGGGTACTTTCAGGTAGTATTTTATTTTCGGCATCAACAAACTCGCTAAGTGCATCGGCTACTTCTAAGGTGTCATCAATGGTATTTTTGCTAATTTTCAGGAGTGCAGCAGGTTTGCCATTGAGTTCGATGCGTTCTTCAGGCTTTTCAAATTGATCAACAATGGTCGCAATATCGCCTAGTTTGATTTCGCCACCTTTGTCGGTATTGATAATCACTAAGTCAGCCAATTCATCAGCGGTTTTACGTGCATTATTAAAGCGTATTTGATAAGAGGTTTCAGTGGCTTCCAAAGTGCCAGCAGGCAGTTCTACTGCCTGTGTGCTAATCAGATTAGCAATATCTTGTACACTTAGATTGTATTTTTTTTGTGCCTCAGGCTGGATCAGTACTTGTAATTGATGGGTCGAAAAGCCGCCCATGGTGACAATGGGGATTTGTGGGTGAGCTAGGAGACGATTGCGGTAGGATTCTGCCAAGGCTTTCAGTTCTGAAGGGGTCAGTTTATCGGCAGTGATGGCAATATTAGCCACGGCATTCACCCGCCCTAACTGCTTAATAATAGGGTCTTCGACATTAGCGGGAAAATTTTGGATGGCATCAATGGCACTTTTAATATCATCGGTGAATTCACGCATATTGCCTGCTTCTTGCATTTCCAAAATGAAAATAGCCATATTGTCGCGGGCATCACAGTTTTGTTCTTTGAGAAAGCTAATGCCATCCGTTGCATCTTCTAAGGGGTTACAAATACCGTCTTCCACATCTGCAGGGCTTGCACCAGGATAGGCAGCGGTGACTTGTACTTTGCTGGGTTTGATTTGTGGAAAAGATTCTTTATTAAGATTACTTAATGAAGCTAGACCCAATGCAATAATCGCCATCATCACAATATTGCTAATGGTGGGGTGGGCGGCAAAGTAGCGAATCATTTTTTAAGCCTTTTGCTTGTTTCTGGCGTACTTATTTCCTTATTAATTCGTTGGCGTTGTTGTGCGCCTGTGCCTAGTGCGGCTTGTGCCAATTGTGTTTGGTATTCGCTAGCTTGAATAGGGTTAAGTGGCAATCCTTCAATCACAGGAATAACATCGGTGATAATTACCCTTTCACCTGCTTTAATACCCTGATCAATCACCACTAATTGCCCTTGTTTGTGCCGCACTGTTACCTCGCGAATGGCTAAGGTATTATTGCCTTTGGCTATATAAACCCGTCCTTGATGCAGCGCTTTTCGGGGTAATACCAGCATTTTCTGTGTCGGGGCAATAAACTCAACCGAGGCATACATGCCTTTGAGCAGAGGAGGGCGTTTGCCTGGAATAATGCCTTTGTAGGGATTATTCACTGCAACCACCAAGCTGATGGTGTCACGGGTAGGATCAATTGACTCACCAATACGCAGTAACTCGCCTTGCCAGCGGCTTTTGTTTTCATCGCCCACTAAGCCAACATGCGCGCGTAAACCTAAGTTTTTTATTACGGCTTGAAAGCCTTTGGGATTTTGTAAGTTTAAGGTGTGTGTACCTACGCCCATTAATAACGGGCGAAACTGACGCGTGGGCAGTTGTGCGTTGATTTCAATCGCCTGCGTCCCCAGCGCTTCAAACAAGACACTGCCAATGGCAGTGAATTCACCTTTTTCGACGGATACTGTGCCGATACGAGCATCAAAAGGCATTTTAACTTCAGTGCGTCCTAAGGTGTCTTTGCTTTGTGCGAGTTGAGTTTTGGATTGTTTGATTTGGGCTTTGGTGGCAGATTTTCGACTGGAATAAGTTGATAATTTTCCCTGTAAATCTTCGACTTGTTGGCGTAGTTGTAAGACTTTTTGTTTTTCAGCATCAAGCGTGGAGCGAGCGATTAAACGTTTATCCCAAATTTTGCGTACCCGTGCTAGCTCACTTTCCCCGACACGCAGGTTTTCTTTAGCGATATTGAGTGAACGGCGGCTGCTTTTCTCTTCAGCTTCCAATTGTTTTAGACTTGAACGCGTATTGGCTAAACCCGCACTGCTTTGATCTAAGGAAAATTTAAACGTTGTAGGTTCAATACGCAACACCACCGTGCCTTTAGTAATGCTACCGCCTTTTTTTAGCTTAGGGTGAATGTAAGCAATTTTGCCACTCACTTCTGACTTGGCTTTGAGTAAAACGGAGGGTTCAACATAGCCATAAGCAGTGGTACGCGGGCTAAAGTCAATTTCCTGTGCGGTAATCACCTCAACCGTTTTGGTGGGATAGGAGAGAACCTTATGCTCTGTGGGAGGCTTGGTTTTGACTTTGAAAACCACTAATCCTACCGCAATGATAATAATAAGCGGTAGGACAAAGGCTTTTTGGAAGCGTTTTTTCATGGTTTTGGTGCTTGGGGCATTTCAGAATCAATACGATAAACTGCATGACAAGCAATACAGCGTTGCATTAATTCACCCAGTTGTTTGAGGGCTTGGTTTTTATCACCTAAGTCAGCTGCATCCATAGCTAATTGATCAAAGGCTTTATGCGTTCCCCTACCGATTTTTTTAAATTCTATGGGCAATTTTTTCATTAATGACGCAGGTACGCCTTCTTGTGCTGCAAGACCAACGCTTTTAGCTTGTTTTGCTACTTCTGCCATATCGTTTGTTTCTACCGCACTGATAATGCCTTGTACGGCTTGCAAGAAGGAACGCATTTCATTGAGCACGAGATCACGTTCACCTTCCGCTAATACAATCGCTGAGCGTCCATCACTGGCAGTAATCGTTTCGCCTTTAATGATAAACGTATAGCCCATTGCGCCAAGTAGTAAGAGTAAGATCAATGAGATGCCCCAAGCTAATTTACACATAGTTATTTCCTCGTTATGTTCTATTATTTACGGTTATTTATTACCCTATTGGTATTTATTTAACCGCAGTGTTTAAACAACGTGAGTTTAGCGTGGTTTCAGGGCAATACCAATAAATATGCTTAATCACTGGACTCATTGTTGACTAAAAAATTATAGCTAAGAGATAATAGTCCTATTTCAATTACCCCAACAATTAACCAAAGCGCTTCTTGCAATAGATTAAATAAAATTGAGTCATATGTTGGTAGTAGGCTAAAAATAATATCTATTATGAAAGGTAAGAATCCGATTAATAAGGTTAGCCTCCACCCGTTGTTTGAAGAAAGCTCCCAAGACCATGTAAGACTTTTTCCGTGAATGCCTATGGCGGACGAAGGTAATACTAATGACCACCTAGATGCTATATAGTAAATGGGGATATTAAATAGAATCATTACAGCAAAAAAAACAAACTGATTTTCAAAAAATATTTCATATGAAGATAACATAAATGGTATGAGTATGAACGTAAAAGGGATGCTAACAAGGAATGTACATAAACCAATGAATATCAACCAGCCAATATACTTTATCTCATTACCTGTCCAGGTAAATAAGTTTGATTCTTCGACAATATTACTTTCCAGTAAAAATATTCGGTGGCAACCTACTATCGCCATAACAAGCGATAGAAGAAATAAAATATCCATAACAATGCTAAATACTTGTATGGCATCCCATTCAGTATTTGAGAAAAAATGACTAAGTGTTAAAGAGAACCAGTCAATACCTGCAATATTTGGAAAAAAATAATTGAGTGTTAAGAGTAACCCTCCAGTAATAATTAGTGGCAAACCAACCTTGAGTAACATTCGATAATGTTTATATGGGAAAGATAGAGCTTCTAAAAATGTAGCTGTTATTGGGAGATTATTATTCAATTTGATGATTCCTTAATAGTGTTAATGTCCGTATTAAAATAGGATACATTGAGATAATGTAGGTTGACTATCCCTATTCAGGTAAGTGGCGATATAAGCGTTTAAATGGCTTATCAGCAGGCTCAGGCTTTGAAGACGTTTATCACCTAAATCGTCGATTTCTGCATGAAAAACGGGTTATTCGGATTTCGGATGATGTCCACAAAAATTACCACCTGTATTTTCTCGTTCCACATAGGCATGGGAATAAGGGCTTTTGAG
>DRMA01000110.1 GCA_011375245.1 Thiothrix sp.
ATTTGGCCATTTTAACCCATGTCCTTGCAAACCAATTTCCTTTAACGCCTCACAAACTGCAATGCCGACGGTAAGTGTACTCAGTGAAAAGGTTTTAGGCAGTGTATCAAAACAATAACAATAGGATAAATAAATATTACCTGTTGCTGGAGAGGCCCATCGCCTACCTTGACGACCTCTTCCTGCTAACTGAGATTCTGCAAGGCATAGCGTATTACATTGTTTGTGCTTTAACAGCCATGCATTCGTTGAGTCTAGCTGTTCAAAAATATAAATATTGGATAACTGATGTTGTAAGGTAACATCCAAGTTTTCTCTAATTTTTTTACGGCTCAATGCTTCCATTTATCACTCCATTGTTTGTATTGGCTTCATGCCTTAGCGATTAATCACAACAGGCTCTTTTACGAAGAGCCAAGCAATACACCCACCTAACAACGCACAAACTGCTGAACAAAATACCATAAGCAAAAATGTTATATGGGTCACAACAACATTCTCCCATAAATACCACTCAAGATACCAAAATTAGCAACATGTAATAATTGTGAAAATAAAAACAGCCATAGATTATCAAAATAACCAGCTATAATTTTGGTTATTATAAATGAAAAGAAGAAAGTCTAAAATAAAGGGATTGCCAGCCATGAACATGCTGCAATAAAAAATATATGAAGTAGTAAGTATAAAACCACACGCCATACTGAAATGGCGGAGAGAGAGGGATTCGAACCCTCGATGGGCGATAAAACCCATACTCCCTTAGCAGGGGAGCGCCTTCAGCCGCTCGGCCATCTCTCCGTGTTCCACAATTTGCGCTGCGTAGGATACAACCGCAAAGGCTTAAGGTAAAGTATTAATTTGCCTCTTCTTCAGTTTCTTTACTCTCCTTGTTTTGAGCTTGCTCATTTTGGATTCGATTATAGATTTCCTCTCTATGCACTGAAACCTCTTTAGGAGCATTAATACCCAAACGAACTTGGTTGCCCTTTACTCCTAATACCGTCACACTTACTTCATCTCCAATCATAAGTGATTCACCCATCCGTCTTGTTAAGATCAACATATTTCTCTCCCTGATTAAATTGATTGCCAAATGCATAAACATTTCATAGCATTATCCCCAATGTATTTAACTCACATTTTCAATATGACATTTGCTCCCTGAATGCTGACTGAATAGTAATCAGGCGAAACAATGGCAAATTTATAACCCAACAAAACAAATGTATAGCCTATAAATATGAGTACCTTTAACGTACAATCGTGAAGCCCTAAATAGGGAATCTACACATGCCTAACATAGTAGTTTACTATTTTTATAGTAAAAATACATTTTTTCTATCACTAATAATATCTGATCATTAGCGTATATATAAGTATAACGACTAAAATAATCAGTACTCTTTAAGTTATAGAAAAATAAGGTCAAAGCTGGCATGATTCCGCTCATTTGAACATCACTTAACTCAAAACAACTACAGTTCATGCATAACACATAACAACCAATAGCTGAATACATACACATTCTAAGTGTTTTTAGCTAAATTACAACATAAAAGAGATTTATGTAGTGTAAAAATAACATTTCTACCCATAATTAGTGCAATAAAGATACACATTAACCATATCATAGTGCTTATCTGGCGCTTATTGTCTCTGCACCACTAAATAGATGACATTCCATGATAGCGAACTCTTCCTCTAAAAATCCAACACATGAACTTGAAACTTACTTAAACAATGCAAAGTCTAGTGATCTTCATGCGTCAAAAATTGCTCGTTTACTGAAACAAGTTGATGAACAACATTTTCATTATTATCTAGCAAAAATCCCTACTGAACTTATTGGAGCAATTGCCCTTGAATTACCTGATCGCTATTTTTCAGAAGTTGTTCAATCGCTCACAACTAAAAAGCTCTCAGAAGCGATCACCCAACTAGAAAGTGATGACCAAACCGACTTCATTCAAGAACTCGAAGAAACGGATAACACCATTGCCAAAGCGGTCTTTAAGCAACTAGATGCTGAAGATCAGGCTGAAATATCCCAGTTAAAACGATATCATGAAGACCAAGCGGGAGCCTATATGCAAGTAGAGGCCTTCACCGCAAATATTAATGAAAAGGTACATAATGTTATTCGTAACTTTGCTCGTCGCAAAAAAAATAATGAGCTAGAGAATGTACACAAACTATTTGTATTAGATGATAACGATGTTTTATGCTACACCGTAGGCATGGATGACTTACTTATTTTTAACGTTAACCAAACACTAAAAGAAAATATTGCGGCTTACCCTAATCCATTCACCCAAAAAGAAGCACTTGATACTGAAGACATCCAAGTCATTGCGCGCTACTTTGAAGAGTATGATCTTATTGTCGTCCCTATTGTTAACGAACAAGGGCAAATGGTTGGCAGAATCACCTCAGATGATATCTACCCCGTTATTCATAACCATGCAACAGAACAAATGTACCATCTTGCTGGACTTGATGATAACGTAGAAGAAGATGATGATATTTTAAGTTCAGCAGCCGCACGCGCTTCATGGCTAAGCATCAATCTTGTTACTGCGATTATTGCCTCGTTAGTTATTGCTATTTTTCAGGATACCTTAGAAAGCATTGTTGCTCTCGCTATCCTAATGCCGATTGTTGCTTCGATGGGAGGTAATGCAGGCACACAAAGCTTAACGGTCGTCGTCAGACAACTCGCACTTGGCGATATAGCAACAAAAGATGCCGTACGCACCATAAAAAAAGAAGTACTCATAGCAATGGGAAATGGGCTGTTATTTTCCCTTTTAATGGGGGCTATCGCCGCAATTTGGTTTGATCAAAATAAATTGGGCATTGTCATCGCCTTATCCATGCTGATTAACATCATTACTGCAGGTTTCTTTGGCGCAACTATTCCGTTATTGTTAAAACGGTTTAATATTGACCCCGCTATTGGCAGCACTGTCATATTAACCACAGTCACTGATGTTATCGGTTTTTTGAGTTTTTTAGGGCTGGCATCCGCACTCTTGTTATAAACGCACACCAACTTCATAACACGTTAATCCACTAATACCTGCTGCTCTTTATCTAAACCAAATCCCTCATGCAAGCTACGTACTGCCAGCTCAAGATATTTTTCATCAATCACTACTGAGACTTTAATTTCCGAGGTTGAAATCATACGAATATTAATATTTTCTTTACCCAAGGTTTCAAACATCGTACGCGCTACACCTGCATGTGAACGCATTCCTACACCCACAATTGATACCTTAGCAATATTTTTATTACCACCACACTCTCTTGCACGCAAATTATCCGCTAACTGACAAATAATGCCATGAGCTTGATCATAATCATTACGATGCACTGTAAAGGTAAAATCCGTCGAACCATCTGAACTGACGTTTTGCACAATCATATCAATCTCAATATTTGCATCAGCAATTGGCGATAAAATCTTATAAGCAACTCCTGGCTGGTCTGGTACACCTGAAATAGTGAGTTGCGCTTCATCTCGGTTAAATGCCACACCACGAACCAATACCTTTTCCATAATATCCTCCTCACGAGTCACTAATGTACTTTTACCATTATCGCCTTCATCAAAACTTGATAAAACACGAATAGGCATATCATATTTATGCGCGAACTCTACCGCACGAATTTGTAAGACTTTTGAACCTTGACTTGCCATTTCTAGCATTTCCTCCAGAGCAAGCTTAGGAATATGCCGTGCATTACGCACTACCCGTGGGTCAGTCGTATAAACACCATCCACATCAGTATAAATTTGACACTCATTCGCGTTGAGGGCAACTGCGAGAGCAACTGCTGTAGTATCCGAACCGCCACGCCCTAAAGTAGTAATACTGCCTGTTTCATCAACACCTTGAAAACCAGCAACAACAATCACCTTGCCTTGATTTAAGTCAGCACGTAGGTTATTTTCATCAATCGACAAAATACGTGCCTTACTATAAGCGCTATCTGTGAGAATTTTCACCTGTGTTCCTGTATAAGAACACGCGGCACAGCCTTTTGCTTCCAAGGCTAAACTGAGCAACCCCATCGTCACTTGCTCGCCCGTTGATACCACAACATCACTTTCACGCGCACTACCATTATCACTAAGTTGTGCAATCAAATCTAGCAAGCGGTTTGTTTCGCCTGACATCGCTGACACAACAACAATGATATTATTACCTTTCTCTTTCCAACGAATAACGCGATCTGCAACCGCTTTAATACGCTCTGCCGAACCAACTGACGTACCACCGTATTTTTGTACAATAAGTGCCATAATAATTACCTATTCTTCCCTTCCTTGCTTTATTATTTTGCTTCCACCCATGCTTCAACTGAAGCAAGCGCTGTTGCTATACTTTCTGGCTTATTGCCACCTGCTTGTGCCATATCAGGTCGTCCACCACCTTTACCACCAACCTGTGATGCGACATGGTTGACTAATTCGCCTGCTTTATACAGTCTCGTTTCTGCTTTAGTCACTCCCGCAATTAAACTCACTTTATCACCATTAACCGTCGCCAAAACAATCACTGCCTTGCCCAATTTATTTTTTAACTGATCTACTGTGTCACGCAGTGATTTTAAGTCAACACCCTTCAATTCTGCGGCAAGCACCTTAACACCATTCACTTCAGTCGCTTTTTCACTCAAATCAGCACCTGTTTTAGCAGCCAATTTAGCCTTTAATTGCTCAATTTCTTTTTCTAACGTCTTATTTTTTTGAAATAAGTTATCAACTTTCGCAGTGACATTAGCAGGACTTGCTTTAACTTGTGCAGCAATCGCCTGTAAACTCGCATTCTGCTCAGCTACCCATGCTAAAGCCCCCTCACCTGTCACCGCCTCAATACGGCGCACCCCTGAGGCAACACCACTTTCAGAGACTATTTTAAACAAACCAATATCACCTGCACGCTGCACATGCACACCGCCACACAGTTCAGTTGAATAACCGATATTCACCACGCGTACTTCATCACCATATTTCTCGCCAAACAATGCCATTGCCCCCGATTCTACGGCCTCATCCATCGTCATAATCGTTGCATTTGCAGCTTGGTTATGTCTAATTTGCTGGTTAACGCGTGTTTCGACATTTGCAATCTGCTCAGTAGTCATTGGCTCAAAATGAGAGAAATCAAAACGCAAACGATCTGTCATTACTAACGAGCCTTTCTGACTCACATGCTCACCAAGTACATCACGCAATGCTTTATGCATTAAATGTGTTGCTGAATGATTAAGTACAATAGCCTGCCTTCTAGCACTATCAATAGTCGCTATAACCGTATCACCAACCTTTAGTGCCCCATGTTGTAGCTTTCCTTGATGCAAAAAGACATCACTTTGTTTTTGTGTATCAGCTACCATGAAAATACTATCATCAAAACTAAGCACACCTTGATCACCTACTTGCCCACCTGACTCCGCATAAAACGGTGTAGAATCTAGTACAATTTGTGCCCTATCACCTGCAATAATACGCTCAACCATCTTCCCCTCATTAAATAAAGCACTAATTGTTGCTGAAGTGGTGATTTCATCATAACCAATAAACTCAGTTGCGGTAATACCCCCCACATCAAGCTTATCGCCATAATCAATCGCAAATTTACCTGCACGACGCGCACGTTCCCGCTGTGCATCCATTGCCGCATCGAATCCTGCTTGATCAACCTGCAATGCTTTTTCACGTGCAATATCAGCCGTTAAATCAAACGGAAAACCATATGTATCATAAAGCTTAAAAATAACATCACCTGCAATGGTATCTGTCTTCATTGCAGCCATATGGTCTTGTAAAATTTTCATCCCTTGATCAAGCGTTTCAGCAAAGCGTTGCTCTTCTTTTTTTAATACTTTTTCGACATGGCTTTGTGCTTTTGTCAATTCGGGATACGCTTCACCCATTTCAACTACTAACTGAGCAACCAATTGATAGAAAAAAGGTTGTGACTGCCCAAGTTTATGCCCATGACGTGACGCACGACGAATAATACGCCGTAACACATAACCCCGCCCCTCATTCGAAGGCAAAATACCATCCACAATTAAAAATGCACAAGAACGGATATGATCAGCAATGACCTTTAGTGAGCTATGGGATAAATCGTTACTGGTTGTTGCAATCGCTGCTGCTTTAATCAAACCTTGGAATATATCAATATCATAATTACTATGTCCATTCTGTAAGATCGCTGCTAAACGCTCCAAGCCCATGCCTGTATCCACAGAAGGTTTAGGCAAAGGGTTTAACGTGCCATCTTTGGAACGGTTATACTGCATAAACACTAAATTCCAAATCTCAATATAACGATCACCATCCTCTTCAGGCGTACCTGGTGGCCCACCAGCTATGGATTCGCCATGATCATAGAAAATTTCAGTACAAGGTCCACAAGGGCCTGTATCGCCCATTTGCCAGAAATTATCCTTTGCACCAATATAACTAAAACGCGAAGCATCAACACCAATAGTATTCAACCAAATATCCGCCGCTTCACTATCATCTTCAAACACGGTAATCCACAAACGCTCAGGTGGTAACTTCACGACTTGGGTGAGAAACTCCCATGCATAGGTAATGGCATCTTGCTTAAAATAATCACCAAAACTAAAGTTACCTAACATCTCAAAAAACGTATGATGGCGCGCCGTATACCCCACATTTTCTAAATCATTATGTTTCCCTCCTGCACGCACACAACGCTGTGAAGAGGTTGCTTTGCTGTAAGCACGTTTTTCATCCCCCAAAAAAACATCTTTAAAAGGAACCATACCTGCATTGGTAAATAACAGTGTTTTATCCGTGCCTGGAATAAGGGAGCTAGAGGCAACAATTTCATGCTGTTTACTCTTAAAAAACTGCAAAAACAAATTGCGTATTTCAGTGCTGCTAGGGCTGGTCATAGGGATAACTCGTTTTTTATCATATCAGTAGTGAATCCGCGTCCTGCAAGGAAGCGGCTTTGTTTGACTCGGTCTTTTAGGTCATTGGGGATAGCAATACCAAAACGTTTTTGGCGAACAGTGGCAATCAGCAAGCTCCACTCTATATCCTCTGCGTAAAGATAGCGCCGAATATACACCTCATTCACACCTTTTTCACGTAAACGGTAGGCTATTTTTATTGGACCATAGCCTTTGGAAATATCATAACGTACAGCAACTTCAGTATAACGTTCATCACTGAGGTAGTTTTCGGCTTCAAGTTGATTTAATAGGACATCAAGATCGACATGCTTGCAGCTAGGACGCTGCTTGAGTTTCCAATATAATTCTTGACGAGCATGTTCACGTCTTACCAGTAAGCCATAAGCCAAATGTGTGCATTTGTCTTGATCTCGCTTTTCTTGGGCTAACTTTTCTTGATCTGACGCTTCTTTATTAGTTTGATTATCGTCCATCCATTCCTTTCGGCTAGGTTCAGTAAGCTACACACAATTACTAGCCCGCTAAGCGTAGCCGAAGGGCGCAGGTAAATTACAACCACAACGATGTTACATAAATCGGAGGTTAATCGTTTATCACCTCTTCTTCTACTGACTCTTTTTTCGGCAATAACTCCTCACGCACTAATTTCTCAATCTCGTCGGCTATCTCAGGATTGTCAGTCAAATACTGCTTAACATTCTCTTTTCCTTGACCAATTTTGACATCATTATAGCTATACCATGAGCCAGCTTTATTAATCAACTCAAGCTTTACACCCAAGTCAATCAATTCACCTAACAATGAGATACCTTTACCGTACAGAATTTCAAATTCAGCTTGTTTGAAGGGAGGGGAGACTTTGTTCTTGACTATTTTTACCCGTGTATTATTACCAATAACCTCATCGCCTTTCTTAATTGCACCAATACGACGAATATCAATGCGTACTGAAGCATAAAACTTAAGTGCATTGCCCCCTGTTGTCGTTTCAGGGCTACCAAACATCACACCAATTTTCATCCGAATTTGGTTAATAAAGACAACAATCGTATTTGATCGTTTGATATTCCCCGTTAGTTTACGCAAAGCTTGCGACATCAGACGGGCATGTAACCCTACATGATGATCGCCCATATCACCTTCGATTTCTGCTTTTGGTGTCAAAGCAGCAACAGAATCAATCACCACCATATCAACTGAACCAGAACGCACCAACATATCGCATATTTCTAACGCTTGTTCGCCCGTATCAGGTTGTGAAACAAGTAGATTCTCAATATCAACCCCAAGATTATCAGCATAAACAGGATCTAATGCATGTTCTGCATCAATAAAAGCACACGTTCCTCCTGCTTTTTGACATTCTGCAATCGCATGTAAGGTTAGTGTTGTTTTACCAGAAGATTCAGGACCATAAATTTCAATCACACGTCCTTTAGGTAAACCTCCAATACCTAAAGCAATATCAATGCCTAATGAGCCTGTTGAAATAACGTCCATCGCAGGGGTTGGCGCATCCCCCATGCGCATGACAGCTCCTTTACCAAACTGTTTTTCGATTTGACTTAAGGCTGAAGATAATGCTTTTTTTCGATTCTCGTCCACGGAAACTCTCCCTATAAATTTATTGTTGTATTGCTCAATCAGACTATTACGAATATCAAACGGGCTACAGATTATTCCATAAATAACACTAATAACCCATCCCTAATTCAGCTTACTATCCAAAAATTCTACCGTCTGTTCTTGTTGTGCCTTTTCAAAGCTGCGATCAAACACAAGCTCAATGGATAATGCACCATCATCCTTACTAATCGCCTTCACTTGCTCTAGCTCAGGAATACGTTTTGCTAAATAAGTACACATGGCAATCGCTTGATTATTATTCTCTTTCATTAAGGCATTCACCATTGAGTTAGCAACAAACTGAGCACGTTGCAGTGGGTTAGGCTGCGTAATTTCATCTTTGCCTAAGCGAATTCCCTGATCCATGCGCTGATCCATTTCATCAAGATATTGACGCTGCTTGCCTGGTACAGCAACACCACGATCAAACTCAAGCATTACCTGTCCGTGATAAACCACCACCAGTTTCTTATGTGTATCCATAACCATTACAAGTCATCAAAGCCAGCAGCTTTGTAATAAGCCTTTGCTTTCGCGGCATCTTGCTCAACTAATGAACCTTGTTCATACATCATTCCCAACGTGGTTAACGAGCCTTGCAAACCTTGATCTCCTGCTTTCGTAAACCATTCAACAGCTTTTTCACCGTTTTTCTCTACACATTCGCCTTCCAAATACATAAAACCAATACCATGTTGAGCAATCGCATAACCTTGCTCGGCTGATTGCAGCATATAATGGTAGGCACGTTCATCACTGCGTACAGTGCCTAAACCATTTTGATACATAATAGCCAACATATGCTGGGCATGTGCGTCACCTTTATCAGCAAAAGGGGTTAACATCGCCATTGCTTGAGGGAAGTTTTTTGCTTCAAAAGCTGCAAGACCGCTGGAGAACTCCATTTCCTCATCATCAGTTCTATTGCTTGCTAACTCTGACATGGTATTAATCCTAATATTAAATAAAGTAGCGATTCTACCTTAATTCCACATAGGACGGGAATATCTTGAGAGCATAAGGGGCTTTATCCCCATAGGGATATTTAGTACATACTAATAGACTTGTATAGTGATGAGCGCTGAGGGCAACCTTGGGGTAATTAGTGGTATGACATTTAATCAGCCATTTTTCTAACTGCTTAGTAAAACCTGTACAATCAAGCAGTTTACCCACAACTAATATTAAGCCCGATAAATAATTTGGACTCTCATACCCTACTTAAAGAGGAAATAACATGAACCAAGAATATTACGATGCTGTAGTAACAATGGAAAAAGCAGGAACTGATGCTGAATATATACAAGGATGGCAAGGTGGCTACCTTATAAATCCTGAGCGTGAAGAGCAGCGTTTAACAGAGGCTTATGAAGCAGGTTATGCTGACGGCACTGAACACAAGATGGATGGTTACAAGGAATGGACTAAATAGACTTTAACCAGCATCTAGACGAAAAAGGCGGGCATTGCTCGCTTTTTTTATGTCAATTACACCGCAAAAAATAAAATTGGCGTCCCCACGGGGGTTCGAACCCCGGTTACCGCCGTGAAAGGGCGATGTCCTAGGCCTCTAGACGATGGGGACCTTAAGATATGATAGCAGAAAGTATTGTATAACAAAGGAAAGAAATGTAGGCGAAAATTTAAAAGCGTCCCCACGGGGACTTGAACCCCGGTTACCGCCGTGAAAGGGCGATGTCCTAACCACTAGACGATGGGGACACATATTAAACGTGCCACTTGACGAAATATAAATTGGCGTCCCCACGGGGACTTGAACCCCGGTTACCGCCGTGAAAGGGCGATGTCCTAACCACTAGACGATGGGGACGCTGTATTTATTTTCCATCCTCTCTCGACGAGAATAATACTGATGTTGACAAACCTGCAAACATGATGACAAAACCTATTGGAATAACCATCAATAATATCTTTGCCAACGCATCATTACTACCTTGAAACACTAACCCAAAGCCTCCTAAAAGACCTGTTATAGCTACTGCTAAACCGATGATAAAAACGATACGTCCTAGTTGTGCCATTTCAACAGCCAGTTACTCATTTTGGTGGAGCCAGGCGGGATCGAACCGCCGACCTCTACAATGCCATTGTAGCGCTCTCCCAGCTGAGCTATGGCCCCGTCGTTGAGAGATGCGCATTGTCCAATAACCACTAGTCTATGTCAAGCATAAAACAAGACGTTTTTATAATTCCCTTAAAAGTTACCTAAACTTATCCAAAGTGATAAATTTAGTATTATTATGGATTATTCCGCTTAGTAAACCCAAACACCTGATCTGATAAATAATCAGTCTCAAGCGCTTCTACTTGATCTTTAAGTTTTATATCTGACAAATAAATCGCTGAGACATAATGGTTATTGTCTTCTTTAGTTTTATTAGCGCCATCAGTATTTATAGCATTATTTTCACCATATTGCCCATTTTCATATTTAACAAACCAGACCTCAGCATAAGCAATATCCTCTTGATTTGGCGATAAGCTAATTATGTTCTG
>DRMA01000111.1 GCA_011375245.1 Thiothrix sp.
AAACGAAATATCTAAATTGAATGGGTGGAATTTTTATCATCATATTGAAGATGATAATGTTGAAAAAAAGAACTATTGGCATCCTATTCACATAAGAAAGCCAATGATTGATTTATTTGAAGGAACAATTACTGCCGAAGATCAGGAAAAAAGATTCATTGAAGCTACAAAAGAAATAATACCCATAATAATTAAGTCTAAATATTATCAGAACTTAAAAAATGATATAAAAAAGCCTGAATCCGTGAAATGAAAACCTATAAAAACTACACAATGATATGAAAAAGAGGAATAAGGGGGGCAGTACCGAATGGCACTTACTTAAGGAAAAATATATTTTATTACAACAAGTTATAAAAAATTATTCTATACAGTTATTTCTTCATAAATAAAATTTCCTAACACTTGAATAGGAATTTTGGCACAAGGTAATAACCTAATTTTAAGGCTATAGTAACTAACTGATTATCATAAACTATTCCCTTAAGTAAATGCCATTCGGGTAGTGTCTCCCTTAACCTGAAAAAAATCAGGTAACACAAGCATTTATCAATACCTTAATCCTCTACCACAACCATAAACCAAATAGCCATCCCGCCAGCACCCCCATAACAAATAATAATATCCATCCACCTCGTCCTTTTATGAATGAATTACTATGATACTGCTTTAGAGGCATCTCCAGCTCTTCATTGCTCTGTTTGAGGTCGGCTTTCGTTTTAACTTCAAATGATTTTTTTGAATTTTTCATGTCATATTCCTTTATGTATGATAATGGTATATAGGTTGTAAAAATCTAAATACCCACTTTCGATCAGGATCATTTTTATCCCGATAAACAGTAAGAATATTGAACAAAAGGTGACGCTTGTTATTCTCCCCCACATGTTTAAAAATAATCCACATGACTTGCTGATTTCATTAACCTGAATGTAATTATCTGAACATCTATAACAGGCTTCAATTCGAGAGATTTTTTGAAAACTGTGAACTATCGCACAAAGCCCCCTAAAAACACGGTCTATACTAAACACATAAACATTAAGTACTCTAAGTAACTACTTAAAACGACTACAGACCCCAAGGAATCCTATTATGAAAACCCCAATTATATTTATACTACTTACTGCCTTCAGCACTTCTGCATTTGCTGCTGACCAACAAAGCAATGACGCAACCCAAAGCGTTGTTAATATCAGTGAACAAGTAGGTTCAGGTAACACCTCGATCATTACTTCAGATCAACGTCAGTTATTACTCAATGCCGATTCTACACATTATCCTAGTGATCATTCACAACGCCAAGGCCTCAGC
Organism: Thiothrix sp.; assembly: GCA_011375245.1. Taxonomy (GTDB): domain Bacteria; phylum Pseudomonadota; class Gammaproteobacteria; order Thiotrichales; family Thiotrichaceae; genus HyVt-477. The sequence goes on from DRMA01000111.1 coordinate 1,315, forward strand.
CAACATGCAGTAAATGTAAGTCGCCAAAGTGGTGCAAATAATGTGTCTTTGATTACCTCAAGACAAACGCAACACAGTATTAATGCTGCGCCCTCTCAGGGAACAAGCAGAAACAGCCAAGCACAAAACAATAGCGCCAGCCAACATGCTATTAATGTCAGCCAACAAATTGGATCGTTTAACTTGAGTGTGATTAAAAATCGCCAAACCAGCCTTCAAGGCAATAGCATAGCTAACTTGCCTCGTTTTGCGGGTTCATCTTCTAGTAGTTCATCTAGTGCAAGATAATTGCTTAGAGAGGTGAATGGTGAGTGTTGCTTGTTATTTTTGGCTACCAATTTAAGTTGGGACAGCCCTCTTGTTCCCACGCTCCAGCGTGGGAATAGCATTTCCAGACGCTCCAGCGTCACGAACGCAACGCTGGAGCGTTGCAGACTGCATTCCCATGCTAGAGCATGGGAACGAGAAAAACCCGTAAATGTCTATAAAACTACCTTCTTAACTCAACTTCACCCAATTGAAGATCATCATAACGAGGACGAAGTAGTTTTACCTTCCCTGCTTTTAGCGCCTCAATACTCTGCTCAATGGATTGATCACCACTAAGAAAAGCAGACAAGCTTCTTTGACGAACCCATTTTTTTTCACGTTGAGGATCCTCTGCCTCATACTGCAAAATATCAACCGATATATAATTATTTCTAAAATCTATAACAAGCGCTTCTTTAATATTATCCCGATCCATATCCAGCATTTTGACAAAACAAGGTTGTTTCTTATTACAATGATATGCAGAATAAGATTCCTTCAGGGCAGAGAAATGCAAAGGTTCTTCACCTAACATCGTGAACATAATAGGTTGACTTGGTGAATTTATACGGCTACTCGGCTGATCACTATACTTTTCAAACAACGCATAATCGGGATGATCTTTCCAACGACGAATTTCTTCCAATGCCTCCTCCCCTTTTTTGCCTAAACGATATTTCAAAGCATAAAAATCAAAGGTTTCAACACTCGCTTTACCACTTTGTAAGCGCTCAAGCTGACTATTAACGCTGAGTCGTACAGGATCTAAAAGCGGAGAAGCAAGTGCAATTAATACCCCCAACCAAATCATTGCCAATAAGGGATTTGAAGCAGCAATACCTTTGCCCCATTGCCCGCGCTGTTTTAACATTTGATAAGCATAACTAATGCCATAAAGACCCAACATAATGGCAATACTTAAGGCAACGATACGATTGGGCATCAAGCCATATTGCTGAATACGCAAGATAATCGCATACACAGATAATAATGAAAAAACCGATAATAAAGCAATCTGCACCCTAAAAATGCGATTACTCCACACTGCAATCGGTTTACTATCCTCATCAACTAAGGTATTTAGCAAGAGAATACTCACACCCACCAATGACAATAAAATAATGGAAGTGGAGTCATTACTAAACAATCCTTGCCACGAAAAAGGCAAGCTTATCGCAAATAAAATCACAATCGCAGCGGCTAAATAAGCCATCACCTTAAACAAGGCAAAAAAGACGCTACGAATTTTGAAAATAAGGCTTTCATGTTCACGACTAATGCCAATCCCCGCA
>DRMA01000112.1 GCA_011375245.1 Thiothrix sp.
CCTTTGGTTAAACGAGGTGAGCCTATCAAGGATAATCAGGTTTGGTATAACAAGCATGTGAATCAAGGCTCTTATTCTTCGCGTTTCAATACACAAGGTAATATATTAGCACTAACATCCAAAGGTAACCCTATTGAGCTGTGGAATGTTACCGAACGTAAATTAACCACAATTTTTTCAGGAAGTCATGAAGGTCAATCGGCCTTTGTTGATATTAGTCCTGATGGTAATCTTATTGCCTTTTCAATGGGAGAGCGTGTTGAGTTACGGGATTTACGTACACGGAACTTGCTTTTTTCAGTGCCTGTTATGGATGGAGGGCTTTCGGTATTAAGTAAAAGTGGACGTTATTTAGCATCAGCCATTGATGGCAAACGTATTGATTTATGGGATACGAACATACAACAGCGTATTCATAGTTTTACAAAGAATCGATATGCTATTACTGCTTTGGCCTTTAGTTATGATGGGCGTTACCTTGTCTCCGCGAATAGCAATGGATTAATTAAGGTATGGGATGTTATGGAAAAAACGTTTATGTATGATCTTAATGATGAGAAAAACCAAGCACCTATAACATCATTGGTTTTTAGTCGTGATAGTAAGCGCTTTGTGACTGTTGATTCGTCTGGAAAGACTCAGGTGTGGGGTATTGAACGCGCAGAGCTACTACATACCTTAACGCCATCAAAGGGAAGCAAAGATGACTTTACAACCACTGTCGCTTTTTCACCTAATGGGCAGCGGATATTACGAGTCTTAAATGGTGTAGAAAATAAGATGCAAAAAGTTCAGGTGGATATGTTTGATGCATTACAGGGCAAGCATTTGTTTTCTCTTGAGCCACTTAGCACTCCCGTGAGTAGTTTAGCTTTTTTACCTGATAATCGTTCAATTGCTTTTTCTTTTACAAATAAAGTTGTCAAGCTTTTTGATAGTGCGAGTCAGCATTTTGTTGATACGTTTGGAGGGCAGTTGTTGAAAGCAAAACAAGCAGCCGTTAGCCCTGATGGTACTGTTATTTTGGTGGGAACGGTTGATGGTGTTTTACAACTTTGGGATGCAAAGAAAAAAATACTGAAGTATTCTTTAACAGGTCATAACGAAAGCATTGAACAAGTTGCTTTTAGTCCTGATGCGCGTTTTATTTTAGCAGGAGATCATCATGGCAATATTACGTTATGGGATCGTAAAAGTAATAAGGTTATTTGGTCTATTGATGCACATAAAAAAGGGCATACCCTTTTTGCTATGAGTCCTGATAATACTGCTTTACTTACCTCAAGTACGAAATCATCTGTAATGACGTTATGGGATATAAAATCTCAGCATTCTATCTATAAATTTAGGGGGCATCATGCAGGTATTACAAGTATATGTTATACGCCAGATGGTACGAGGATTGTATCGTCATCAAATGACGGCTCAGTAAAGTTATGGGATGCTACAACACATCGCATTATTCATACCTTTACGAATGGCTCAAGAAATAAAAAATTTACTACGCTAGCTATTAGTAGTGATGGAAAGTACCTTGCTGCAGGTGTTAATGCAAGTGGCAAGGAGGTGCATGGTATTGAAATATGGACGCTTGATACCCTTGAACAATCTTACAGTTTAAATGATCATTTTAAAAAAGTAACTGCGGTTGAATTTAGTGCAGATGGTCGTCAACTGGTTTCTGGTTCTGAAGATGGTTCGATAAAAATATGGGACTTAGAAACAGGAGAGTTGTCCGCCAGTTTACATAAGAAGGAGGTGATAGGAAAAGAGCCAGCTCCTGTCTATTCGGTAGCTTTTTCTAAAAATGGGCGTGATATTATTTCTGTGGATGGTGAAGGTGGAGTAAATAGCTGGAATATCAAGAAAAAACGTTTAGACTATACGATGATTGGTGGGCCACGAGGTACATGGATTAGCGAAAACCATGTAAAAAAACGCTTTTGGCGCGGGGATGATGGTAGCTTAATTGCAAAGGAAATTAAAGGGGTTGCGCCACATTCTGTTTCTCCTTCAGGGTTAGCTGCTAAGGATATATTGGTAATAACAACATCGCGCAAAGAATTGGAAGTACCTGAAGCGGGTGGGAAAGTGCGTATTGTTGTGAAAAATAGGGGTAGAAACCCTTCATTTTGGCTTCAAGTCAGGCAGAGAAATAAAAAAAATACCCCCGTGACCTTATTACCTAATAAATTGATCCGATTAGCAGCAGGGCAAACAGGGATAATGGATGTACAGTTTATTACCCACGATTTGGATTTTATTAAGAAGACAAATAGGGTTAAATTACACCTTGAATTGGTGACAAAGGCGGGTTCGAGATTTCCGCTTGATATTGCGGTTAAACTCGTTAAAAAGAAGAACTTAGAAAAGGAAGGACGCAATAAGCAAAATTAACCCACTTCCTATAAATCAAATGCTAGAGTGCTCAGGCATAAGTGACGGGGCTGAAGCCTCGTCACTAGAGGACTAGTTTTTACCCGATATTTCTCGTGCCACAGCACGGTAGCCAATATCATCCCGATAATAAACATTATCCCACTGAATTGATCGCGTTAGTTTATACGCTTTTTGTTGTGCGATAGAGACCGTTTCACCAAGAGCAACAGCACATAATACTCTGCCACCATGGGTGGTAATATGACCATCTATTGTTTGTGTACCCGCATGGAATACTTTTGTATCATGTGTTTCAGTATTTGCTAAGCCAGAGATAACATCGCCTGTTTGATATTGTTCAGGATAGCCCCCTGCTGCAAGTACAACGCCTAAGGCTGCTCGCTGATCCCATTCAACACTTACTTGATCTAGGGTCTTATTGAGAGCTGCCTCAATAAGCTCAACAAGGTCAGATTGCAAACGCATCATCACAGGCTGCGTTTCAGGATCACCAAAGCGTACATTGTATTCCAGTATTTTACTGTTACCTTGTTCGTCAATCATGAGTCCAGCATAGAGAAAGCCAGTAAAAGGATTGCCCTCTACAGCCATACCTTTAACAGTTGGTTTGATAATTTCCTCTATTGCACGTTGTTGGACTTCCTTGGTTAATACGGGGGCTGGAGAGTAAGCACCCATTCCTCCTGTATTAGGGCCTTTGTCACCATTGTCGCGGGCTTTATGATCTTGTGAGCTGGCCATGGGTAAGATATTTTCACCATCAACCATCACGATAAGGCTGGCTTCCTCTCCCGTCAAAAATTCTTCAATAACAACACGATGTCCTGCTTCACCAAAACTATTTGCTGATAACATATCGTTGATGGCAGCAATGGCTTCTTTTTCTGTTTCGGCAATGATGACCCCTTTACCTGCTGCTAAGCCATCAGCTTTGATAACAATGGGTGTGTGTGGTTGCTTATAGTGTTTAACATAGGCAATCGCTTCATCAATATTAGTGAAGTTACCATAAGCAGCCGTAGGAATCTGATAGCGAGCGAGAAAGTCTTTGGTAAATGCTTTGGAGCCTTCAAGTTGTGCTGCGCCTTTTGTTGGACCAAAGCAGGCTAGGTTAGCAGCAGAGAAAATATCAACAATACCAGCAACTAAAGGAACTTCAGGTCCCACAACGGTGAGATCAATAGCATTGTCTTGTGCAAATTGTAGTAGTTGTTGGATATCGTCAGCAGCAATACCAATATTGGAAAGACAGGCTTCTTCTGCTGTTCCTGCATTACCAGGTGCAACGTAAATATGTGACGCTTTGGGGGATTGGGCTAATTTCCACGCAAGTGCATGTTCACGTCCACCACTGCCTATGACTAAGATTTTCATTATGCTGTTTTCCTTCATTATATGTTGGCTACTGAATTTTTGACGCACAGACTAGCATAAATAGTACTGTTTATTGCTGGAGTTATTTGAGTGAAAGCTATATTTATAAAGCTATTTACCAAAGAGCTTTAAAATAGCTACGTTAATACTAAAAACTATTGCTGAAGATAGATAGGGAGCGCAACGTGAAGAACGGTTATTTTAGGTGTGTTCATTATGAAGCTTATGATATTTGTTGCTTTATTTCTTGTTCTTTCTTTTGGCTTGATTGGCTGTATGGATGATGCTAATGAAGGTGCGTTAACGAGTGTTGTATCATCTACAGCTAACAGGGTTGTCGCCAAAGACTATCAAGTGCTTGCTGCGAGTCGTGAAGAAAGGCAGTGTCGTTACCAACCTACCCAAGATGCTGGTGCTTTGTTTTTACTTGAAAAAGGTCAAACAATAAGTTTATTGTCGGTAGCAGAACGAGGTAGGCGCGTTAATGGTGATTTATGGTTGCATGTGTCTGTTGAGCAAGAAGGACTTGAGGGATGTTTTGTCTTAGCAGGCGTGCTTGCGCCTATTGCTAGTCGTCCTGTTGTTGAATGATTGATTATAGAAAGTGTTCGATGGTTGTGTTTAAAAAATCCCAGCCACGAGGCGTGGTATTAATATAGTGTTCTGTTTCGATCAGTAGCCCTTGTTTTTTTGCTTTTTCTAACATTTTTTTGTAGCTTGTTGCGTTGAGGTAACAGCGTTCTTCAAATAATGTTTTATTAAACCCCTGTTTGAGGCGTAGTGCATTGAGCATAAACTCGAAAACACAGTCCTGTGTTGTTAGTGTATGGCTTTTTGCACGTGCTGTACCATTATTGCAAGCTGCTAGGTAATCATTGGGATGTTTATGCTTATGGTAACGGGTGATTTGTTCATTGCTACTAATCTTTCCATGTGCGCCAGCACCAATACCGATGTAATCACCAAACTCCCAGTAGTTTCTATTATGCAAGCATTCTTTGCCAACTTTGGCGAAGGCTGAGACCTCATATTGATGATAACCATGCTGTTTTAGTAATGTGATACCTGCTTCTTGTATATTTGCAAGTTGGTCGTTATTAGGTAGTTTTTTAGGACGTTGATGATGGAAGAAAGTATTAGACTCAATAGTGAGTTGATACCATGATAAATGGCTAGGGTTACAGTCTATTGCTTGTTGTAAGTCGTTTAATGCTTCATCTATACTTTGTTCAGGTAGACCAAACATAAGGTCTAGATTAATATTTTCAAAACCTGCTTTATTGGCAATGTTACTTGCTTGTAAGGCTTCATTCTCATCATGGATGCGCTCTAAAATGCGTAAATGTCTGGGGTTAAAACTTTGAATGCCAATCGATAATCGATTGATACCTGCTGCATAATAGGCATTAAAACGGTGTTGTTCAAATGTGCTAGGGTTGGCTTCTAGGGTTATTTCCATATTTGGGCGCAGAGGGAGTCGTTCGCGCAAACCTGTAATAAGTTGTTTCATTCCTTGTCCTGATAGCAAGCTAGGCGTACCGCCACCAATAAAGATGGTATGGAGTCTGCGCCCCCAAATATAGGGTAGCTCTTGCTCTAGGTCGTGTAATAAGGCAGCAATATAGCTAGCCTCAGGAAGAGTATTTGTTATATTTTTTATTTCGTGTGAATTGAAGTCGCAATAGGGACACTTGTGGATACACCAAGGAATATGAATATACAAACTTAAAGGAATAGGGGTCATGGTTATGTTGAGTTAATCTTTTTCTTTTGTACTACTAATATTACTAAGGGTAACAAAGTCAGCAACACTAAGGTTTTCTGGACGTAGATTTGGATTTATATTTGCTTGTTCAATATCGCTTATATCGACATGACCTTTTAGTGCATTACGGAGTGATTTACGGCGTTTTTGAAAGGCTTGGTTGACCATGCTTGCAAAAGTACTGAAGTTGTTAGCAATATAGGGTTTTGTTTGCCAAGGAGTTAGGCGTACAACGGCTGAATTTACTTTTGGTGGTGGTTTAAAGGCTTCAGGAGAAACATGAAATAAGGATTCAGTCTTACAGGTATACTGCACCATAATAGAAAGCCGTCCATAGAGTTTGTTGCTAGGGGAGGCGGTGATGCGATCAACTACTTCTTTTTGTAGCATAAAGTGCATGTCTTGGATGAGCTCAGGTGTCTTCAGAAGATGAAAGATTAAGGGAGTTGAAATATTGTAAGGTAAATTACCGACAATGCGTAAGGGGTGTGTGGAGTTTTGTAGGCTGCTTAGGTCTACTTTGAGCGCATCCATTGCATGTACGCTGATACGTGGGTCATTTTTGTCGTTAAAGAATTTGATAATGTCACGATCAATTTCAATGACATCGAGGGTTTTACTTTTTTCTAATAAAGGAAATGTTAGTGCGCCAAGCCCTGGACCAATCTCTAACAGTTGTTCATTAGCTTTAGGGGCAATACTTAATATAATATGGTGAATAATAGCGGAATCATGCAGAAAGTGTTGTCCGAAACGCTTTTTAGTTTGGTAATTCTGCATAGATTTTTTGATTTTTTAG
>DRMA01000113.1 GCA_011375245.1 Thiothrix sp.
CCAAAAAGCCCATAATAAGCAGCCGTAAAACTTCCTCCTGATACTGATGAAATAACATCGACTTCATCCAATAAACGTTTATTAGCATATTTACTACCAAGTTTTGTATCTCTTAGTTGTTTAAGAACACCATAGGTAAAAGCAGCAGCTCGTGTCCCTCCCCCAGAGAATGTTAATACCAGCGTCAAATCATCAGAACGCGTATATTTTTTCAGCGGTTTTGGTTTAACACTAAGAGAATTACCTGTAATATCTACTAATGGTTTATTTAATGGTGGAGGAGATGTTGTACTACAAGCAGTAGTTTGCGTTAGTGCAACAACAAAGACTAATAAATAATAAAATGACTGATTAAACACAAATATTCCTCGATAATTCATTGTATTGTCCAAAATTCAAGATATAAAACCCAATAGATATCTCTATGGCACATGTAATTCTTTTCAATAAGCCCTATAACGTACTCAGTCAATTTACTGATACGCAGGGTAGAGAAACGCTAAAAAATTATATTCCGTATAACAAGGTATATCCTGCAGGTAGACTTGATAGAGATAGTGAGGGCTTATTGCTCCTCACCGATGATGGTAAACGACAACATCTTATTGCTAACCCTAGAAATAAGATGAGTAAAAGCTACTGGGTTCAAGTCGAAGGCATTCCCTCAGATACCGCATTACAACAGCTTTGTGAAGGTGTTATGCTCAAAGATGGCCTAACACAACCCGCAAAAGCAAAAATAATCGACAGCCCTTGGTTACTCTGGCCACGCACCCCACCTATTCGAGTACGCAAATCAATTTCTGACTGCTGGCTAGAAATCACCATTAAAGAAGGTAAAAACCGTCAAGTGCGCCGAATGACGGCTGCGATCAATCATCCCACGCTCCGCCTTATTCGCTATCGTATTGGTTCATGGACTATTGATGGGCTAAATACAGGGCAATATAGTGTACAAATCTTACCTAAAAACAAGTAAAAAGTGATAAATGGCTTTATCTAGGTTGAATACCAAAATAAGAGTACCCCGCAGCAACGGCAAGCCCTAACCATGTATTACCAATAGCACTAATCGTTTCACTGCGATCAGGATAAATAATAACGCCAACAACAAGTGCTGCTAACCCCAATAAAACCCAAACCGAAAGATAAATAATAATTAAGCGGGTAATACCCACTTTACCAATGCGTGGCTGGTTTTCAGGTGGCATGTTAGCACTCTCTTCAAATTGTTTCATAAAAGGCATTTCACCTGTTGGTGTAATAGCCAACTGTGCAATCACTAAGGCCGATATTAAACCACCAATCATCGTCACTACATAGACCATTCCTTTAGTAATAGCTTCACCGCAACGCTCATCTGCTGTGCCACAATTAACAACCTGTGTAATCATAAAAACCAATATAGACGAATAAAGCAGCAATAAAACAACGGCTATAACACCGCCAAATACTGCTTGTACTTTATTATTATTTTTTGTTTTCTCTTGTATTGCCATAAAATTCGCCCTTAATTTTTGATCTACACAAAAAAACCCAACCACACTAGCAATCAGATTTTACCTACCGCACAACTTACTACTGATTTTGCCTTACCTTTTAAAGCCTCCATACCTGTAACAGAACCTTTTTCGGGGTAACCAAGCTTTACCAATACCTCAGTTGCAACTTTTTTAATCCCCTCATCATCGACTTCAAGTGTCACTCTCTGTTCATCCAATTGAATATCAACCGTATTCACGCCATCAATAGCCAATAATTTTTTTGTTATCGTATTAATACAACCACCACAACGTATATTTTCTACATCAATAATAATTATCATTATTACATTCCTTTTTAATTATACACTTCATTATTATTTTTAATAATCATTTATTAAGTCTTTATTTTTACATAAAATAAAGACTTAGCTCAAGTTATACAACAAGTCTACATTACATAATCAACTAAAGAGTGTTTTTTTCTTACAAATAGAGACTGATACCAATGTTTCTTACGCCATTGACGGCCATCACAGGTATTAATAACCAATTCAATATTATTATTCGTTTGATGAAGCTGCATCAATGGTCGAATATAATCTGTTTCAATACGTGTTAATTCATATTGCCACTGCTCTGTATCATTACACAAAGAAGGTTTCAATAGATTGTCAATGATAACGACCGTATCGCCATTAATTGTCTTTGGCAAGTACTTATGCCATTTAGCCTGTAAAGCATGTGAAAAGGCTTTACCATCAAAACCACCTGCAACCACGTGACGAACTGATCGTGTAAAATTAACCCATTTATCGGTAGTGCATTGCGCATCGTATTGAGAATTTCCCCACAACCAAAAACTACTAACACTACGCAAGCCTTTATTTTCTCGTTGCTGATTAACTGTGGCACCATATAAAAGCATTTGTAACTCATTTAATAAACGATTCCACTCAAGTTGTTGAGTATGATGTAAAAAAGGGAATAAGCTATTACCCAATACGTTATCAGCAGGATAAGTCGTTTCTGGCATAAGCGCAAAAGGCAATAACACATACCAACGTCCTGAGGCTGATATTTCTAAACGTAGATTATCTTGCTGAAAATGTTGATTCACAAGTGCTTGTAACGACTCAATTTCTATAGATGAAAGATCAGTAACAGCCAGACCATCAACCGTTACATCCGTCATCCCTGTTTGTAAATGAATAGGTGTTGCCAAAAGCACAGCATCAGTAGGAAACTCATTGAAATCATAGTAATAACAATAAACTGCATGAGGCGGAAAACGCTTCTGCTTATCATCAAATCCTACAACGGCATACAACGAAGGAATAAAACCTGCCAACACATTTTTACTCACAAAGAATTGATTAAAAAACGGAACTAACACATCTGTTTCAGGCACAAAGGAAAAGTTAGCATTCCATTCTGATAAAGAATCAAACAAATGAGGAATACAAATAGTTAAAGTAATATCAGCAGGCTTAAAATATCTGGATAACCGAGAGGATTTTAAAGACATTAGGTCATTAAATAAATAAAAAGAAAAAAATCATACTTATAATTTATAAATATAAGCACATAAAATATTCAAATAATAATTATATATATATAATTTGTAAGGTTTTATCTTTATAAATTTTACCTACAAAAATATATTATAATATAATTTATAAGGAAGATTAAAATCGAGAATAACCTCATGTTTAATTTTATGGTAGAGTTGCTTAATAACAACAAAACTAAGCAGTTATACTAGACTCTGTGGTTATTACCACATATTGCTACAAAGTATACAGAACAAGGTTCTGTCAATTGGTTGTGAGCAAATGTAACCTAGATAGAAAACTTACTCCATAAGTAAGTATTACAAAACGAAAAATTACTATAAACTTCAATAAATTCATTCGAAGGGCTAAAAATGAAAATTCAACTCAGCAGCAATGACAAGTCACTTATGCATAACATTGCTATCAATCTTGATGATACTCTAGCAACATGGGGTCTAGAGGATCATTTACAAATTGGGGATATCCAAGATCTTGACTATGATACGCAAGAACTAACAAAAGTGATACTAAGTCCTGTTAATTCAACAGAGGCTTTATTAGATATATTAGATAACCAAACAATACTAAGTAATAACCTAGCACACATGTTAGCACACTATTCTACAGCAAATATTGATATTAACTTTTTATCTTCGGCACCACAAAAATTCAAATTAGATAAAAAACTTGATGATATTAGTGAAAATATTCGTCACTATATTCAATCGGAAAGGAAACAGTTAGCTTCTTGTTAACAAATCTATCTGAATAATCGCTACAAACAAGAGAAAGCGAAATTGCTTTATTTACTGTTATTTTTTCTTTCTCTTTTTTTATCTATTTTTTTATGAAACCAGTTCCACACGTAACCTTGTGGTCTCTCATCACCCGTAAGGACATAGTGAATAACATTACCATTTCTCAATGACCACTGCATGAGTGCTTTCGACTGCACCGAACCACACATTAATACTCTATCACCAATTTTCAATTTACGATCATTTTCTGGCAACATCACATTACCTTGTGATCTTTTAAGAAATAAAGGTAATGCATCTAATGATCTTTTATAGTTTTTTGGATCACGCAAAATTTCTGCAACCAAAATAGATCTTTGTTGTAGCATAAGTGTTAAAGCAGGAGCTTGCTTATCATTAATGACAAACTCCCATAGCTTAGGATTTTTATTATCAACAACACCTACCACTCTACTAATCAATATATTGGCTTTTTCTTCCTTAAAACGTGTTGCAATACGTAAGAAATCACCCAACAAAGGAGTTCTAATCAACGCATATATTTTATGTGCAATAATATCACCGCGTTGCATCACAAGGTTAATGGTAGCAGCATCAAAAATAGGCGTATTTTGCTGCTCTACTTGCCGTGAAACCGTAAATAAATCAGGATTCAATTCTCGAGCAGTGATAATAGCGGAGA
>DRMA01000114.1 GCA_011375245.1 Thiothrix sp.
AAGCAATGCGACACTTGAGCCTTTACCATTTGTTCCCGCCACAGTAATAACAGTATAGGAAAGATCAAATAACCTCATTTTTTCAGCAACTTGACGTATTCTACCCAAACCAAGATCAATTGTTGACCAATGCAAAGCCCCTTGCCATTCTAACCAATCATTCAATGTACTAAACCTTGATTTCAACAACCTACTCCCATCATATGATTATTGTTCTTTCTTGTCTTGCTCAGGTGGTATTACTATTTGCTCTGTAGCAACGACCTGTTCACTTGCTGTACTTGCTGTATTTGCTGTACTTGTTGCTTCTTTTTCGCCATTATTTTGCTTGCTCATTTGCTCATTTGCTTCACGCTCAATGGAATCAGGTCGTGGAACATGCATCATCATTGCTAATAAATCCGCAATTTTTTCACGTAACTCATTACGCGAAACAATCATATCAATTGCACCTTTTTCAACCAGAAATTCACTGCGTTGAAACCCTTCAGGCAATGTTTCTCTTACTGTCTGCTCAATAACGCGAGGCCCCGCAAAACCGATCAATGCCTTTGGTTCAGCAATATGCACATCACCCAACATGGCAAAACTCGCTGAAACGCCTCCCATAGTAGGATCGGTTAATACAGAAATAAAGGGTAAGCCAGCATCGGCTAACTTAGTCAATGCCGCACTCGTTTTTGCCATTTGCATTAACGAAAACAACGCCTCTTGCATTCTGGCACCGCCACTGGCAGAAAATACGATATAAGGCGCATCAGCAGCAATGGCAGCATTGACACCTTGCACAAAACGCTCACCAATAGCTGACCCCATTGATCCTCCCATAAAACGGAAATCAAATGCAGCAGCGACTACAGGTATTTCATGTAATAAACCTTGCATAACAATGAGCGCATCTTTTTCATCCGTTTTTTTCTGTGCAATGGCAATTCGCTCTTTATATTTTTTTCCATCCTTAAATTTGAGAATATCAATAGGCGCAATATCCCCTGCTATTTCTTCCTTTTCCCCCTTATCCAAAAACATTTCTAAACGCTTTCGCCCCCCAATACGCATATGATGATCGCATTTAGGGCAAACGCAATTATTACGCTCCAGTTCTAAACTATAGAGCGCTGCATGACACGAAGAGCATTGTGTCCAAACCCCTTCAGGTACAGAGGCCTTACGTCCTGAACTTTCAGTACGAATACGCGATGGGAGAAGTTTTTCAAACCAACTAATTACATCTTCTTTCATGCCTTCTATACCTCATCCATTGTCTGTCGCATTGCCAAAAGCACCTCACCCACAACTTGCTGAATGTGTGCAGTATCCTTATCGTGTTCATAGGTTTCAAAATGTTTTACTAATACACTCCCTACCACAACAGCATCAGCAATACCTCCCACTGTGGCAGCAGTACTTGCATCTTTAATACCAAAACCCACACCAATAGGTAAATCCGTCATTCCCCGTATTGCTTTGAGTTTTTGCTCTACTTCGGCAACGTTCAAGATATTAGCGCCTGTAATCCCTTTTAATGACACATAATATAAAAAACCACTACTTAGCTCCGCTATTTTTTTTAGGCGTGGTAGAGTACTTGTTGGCGCTGCAAGAAAGATACGATCTAGCTGATGTTGTTGCAATATTAGCGCTAATGCTGAAGCTTCTTCAGGGGGTAAATCAACGGTTAATACACCATCAACGCCTGCTACCGCTGCTGCCTTAGCAAAGGCCAGATACCCCATTTTTTCAATCGGATTTAAATACCCCATCAACACAATAGGGGTTTCATTATCTTGCTGACGAAAAGTGCTGACCATCGCCAATACATCCGTAAGACTTACCTTATGTGCTAATGCACGCTCCATCGCCAACTGTATAGTGGGTCCATCAGCAGCAGGATCAGAAAAGGGTACACCCAATTCAATAATATCGGCTCCATTCTTAACCATATGGTGCATCATATCAACGGTGAAAGTAGGTACTGGATCTCCCGCCGTAATATAAGGGATTAAAGCCGCTTTGTTTTGTTCTTTTAACGTCGCAAAACGCAGTGCTAATCGACTCATAATGTAATTCCCTCTAAAGCAGCAATCGTATTAATATCTTTATCACCACGTCCTGACAAGTTAACAATAATCTGCTGATCAGCTTGCATCTTAGCTGCTAATTTTACGCCATAGGCTAAAGCATGACTACTTTCTAGTGCAGGAATAATGCCTTCATAACGCATTGCATCATGGAATGCAGTCAATGCCTCATCATCGGTTATGGCAACATAGTTTGCACGACCAATATCTTTTAACCATGAATGCTCAGGACCCACACCAGGATAATCTAACCCTGCTGAAACAGAGTGTGTCTCTATAATTTGTCCATCATCATCATCCATTAAGTAGGTACGATTACCATGTAAAACACCTGGTGTACCTTTACATAATGGCGCAGCATGTTTACCTGTCTCCAACCCTTCACCTGCCGCCTCAACACCATACATAGCTACATCAGCATCCGCCAAAAATGGATGGAATAAACCAATCGCATTTGATCCCCCTCCCACACAAGCAACTAAAGCATCAGGCAAGCGCCCTGTTTGCTCCAACGACTGTTGCCGTGCCTCACGTCCAATAATCGTTTGAAAATCACGTACCAGCATTGGATAAGGATGTGGTCCTGCTACCGTACCAATAATATAAAAGGTATCATCAACATTCGTTACCCAATCCCGCATTGCTTCGTTTAAAGCATCCTTTAAGGTTTTAGACCCTGAACTAACCGATCTCACTTCTGCCCCAAGCAATTTCATCCGATAGACATTAGGGCTTTGACGTGCAATATCAACCTCGCCCATATAGACCACACATTCCATACCCATACGCGCAGCAATCGTTGCTGAGGCAACACCATGCTGCCCTGCTCCTGTTTCAGCAATAATACGTGATTTACCCATATACTTAGCCAATAACGCTTGACCAATGGTATTATTAATTTTATGTGCGCCTGTGTGATTTAAATCTTCACGTTTAAGATAGATTTGCGCACCACCAACCGCCTCTGTCCAGCGTTTAGCATGGTATAACGGACTGGGTCGCCCCACATAATATTTTAAGTCTTCATCGAATTCTGCCTGAAAGTTGGCATTATTTTTTAACGTCGTATACGCTCGCTGCAAATCTCCTATTGCACCCATTAATGTTTCAGCCGCAAAGCATCCACCGTGAATATCGAAATGCCCTGCTGCATCAGGAAAAGCACTCCAATCAATATCACTAAAATCAGTTTTTTTTGTTTTCATAGTCAACACGTTTTACCTCTTGCATAAACTGTTTAATTTTTATTGTACTTTTAACCCCTGGACTGGCTTCAACGCCACTGCTAACATCAAGTGCAAACACATCAGTGGTTTGCATTGCCTGTGTAACATTGTCAGCATTCAAACCACCTGCAAGGATAATCG
>DRMA01000115.1 GCA_011375245.1 Thiothrix sp.
CATCATTACCTGCACCGCCCCAGATTTTATCACTACCTGAGCCGCCTTTAATGCGATCATTACCTTCACCACCTTCTATTCTGTCATCACCAGCGCCACCTTGAAGATCATCATTACCTGTGCCACCATTAATGACATCATTGCCAGCACCACCGCCAATCCAGTCATTGCCTGCCCCCCCTTTAAGATCGTCATTACCTGCACCGCCCCAGATTTTGTCATTGCCGTTGCCGCCATCAACCCAGTCATTACCATTACCTGCTTCAATGCGATCATTGCCACCTTGACCGAAGATCTTATCGTTACCATCGCCCCCTTTAACACTATCATGCCCTTCTCCTGCAAGGATAAGATCGTTACCTTTTCCACCATCAATCTTATCGTTACCTTCTTTACCAACAATAAGATCATCCCCCCCTTTGCCTTGTATCGTATCATTGCCTGATGTTCCGACAAGTACGTCATTTTTCTCAGTCCCCATGATAATACCGCTTGCAACAAGCGAAGCAGCGGAAGCAGTGCGTAGCGTAGCGCTTGAACGACTATCACTTCCTAATTGTCCAGATGCTCTTTGACTAGAACCTTGCTGTGTTGGTACTAACTGATTGATTAGACTTTTAACTTCAGTACTTAAGGTTTGAGGACCACTTAATCTTGACTTAATTTGATTGGCAAGATTTTGATTCGATTGTTCTGGATTTTGGCGACCTTTAGCACTAACAGGGGTGTTAACAGCAGGTTTAACAACGTTATTTGCAACATTTATATTCATGATTGAATCCTTTCTTTAATTATTAAATTTCAACTTGACTATACATATTAAAATCCATTTAATAAGATCGTCACTCATTCCACTTTCCTGTTTAAACTATACTTAAGCTGTAGTTCAAACCAGATCGTGAAACTGAGATAAGCATAGGCGATATTACATCGTTAAACGAAGTAAAAATATGTGAATGGTTGTTTTTTTAGGATGAATTTAGCGGGAGGCGCGTTTATATATCTTATATATCCGCTAGTCTAAAATATCAATTGAATCACTATCATACAGTTTATTTATAATAATTCTACCTCATATAACTTCAAGAAAAATAGAATTAAATGAGGAAATTAAAGGCAATATGTTCTAAATAAACATGCGTAAAAAAAGCATAAAAAAAGCCCGTTATGCAAAACATAACGGGCTTTCTTAAATATGGTGGGCCGTGAGCGATTCGAACGCTCGACCAATTGATTAAAAGTCAACTGCTCTACCGGCTGAGCTAACGGCCCTTCTAACAGAGGCGAGAAGTATACACGATCATTTTTGTGTTTCAAGCTCATTTAAACAGTTTTTCTTATTATTTCTATACTAAAATAATTTAATAGAAAAATAATCAATGATTGGTCACTAAAAAATTAGTAATAACGTGTCTGATCTATAATACCAGCTTGTTCAAAACCAATAATTCGTAAACGACATGCATCACATTGCCCACAAGCTTCCCCCTTAGTATTTGCGGTATAACATGTAACCGTATCATGATAATCAATCCCCAACTTAACACCTTGTTGAATGATGTCTGCTTTACCCATCATCAGTAATGGGGTGTGGATACGAAAAGGTTTGGACTCAATTCCCGCTTTAGTCGCTAGGTTAGCCATATTCTCAAAGGCGTTAATAAACTCAGGGCGGCAATCAGGATACCCTGAGTAATCAACTGCATTCACGCCAATAAAAATATGATACGCTTGCAATGTTTCAGCCCATGCCAATGCAAGCGAGAGAAACACAGTGTTTCTAGCAGGCACATAAGTAATAGGAATACCATTACTTGCTTTTGTGGGCACATCAATCGAATAATCTGTCAACGCAGAACCACCAAAGCGGGATAAATCTAACTGAATAACCTCATGCCGTTGCACATTGAATGCTTTAACCAGATTTTTTGCTGCAATCAACTCCGCATTATGCCGTTGACCATAGTTAAAACTCAATGCATAGCATTGGTAGCCTTGTGATTGGGCAATCGCTAATACAGTGGCAGAATCCATGCCACCTGATAAAAGAATTACCGCTTTTTTTTGTTGTTTGTCCTGAGTCTGCTTCATTTAAATTCGATTCAATTTTTGTTGTATTTTTTGGGATCAATACCTAAAGCATGCATTTTACGATACAAATGGGTACGTTCCATCTTCACCACTTCAGCAAGACGACTTACATTACCTTTAGTTTGCGTGAGTTGCCAACTTAAGTAATCATGTTCAAATTGCTCTCTCGCTTGCCGTAAAGGTAGGTCATACATACTTGCTGGTAGTTTACCTACGCCTTCATCATAAACAGGAATATAAGCACCAATAGCTTCTTCTGTTTCTTCTTGGCTAATATCAATCTCAGTACCTAATATTAATAAGCGTTGCACTAGATTACGTAATTCACGAATATTGCCTTTCCAAGGATGATTGCGTAAATAGTTTTGCGCAGAAACATCAAAATGTCGATAAGGTAAGCCTTCACGTTCAGTAAAAATATCAACATAGTAATTCAATAACTCAGGAATATCCTCAGGATGCTCACGTAGCGCTGGAATACCAATTGGTACTGCGCTTAATTTATAATACAACTCTTCGTTAAAACGTCCCGCTTCAATATCATCACGCAAGTCATGAGTCACAGACACAACAAGCCTGACATTCATTTCAATTGAAGTATTACCATTAACACGCATGTAACGACCTGATTTCAGCGTATTTAACAGTAGTAACTGGGTTTCTTCATCAAGACGATAAATGTCGATAAGATAAAGAAAACCACCATTAGCCTCATCTAATAAACCATAATGTACGTTACCGTTTTCTTCATAACCAAAGAGTTTTTTGGCAGTCATTTCATCATTTTGTGGTGAAAGAGCAACTTTCACAAAGGGCTTATCTTTACAATCACTATGACGATGGATATAACGTGCAATCAGCTCTTTTCCTGAGCCTGACTCACCATGTACCATAATAGCGGTAGACGTTTCAGCAAGGCGTTCTGCATTTTCACGCAAATTAACCATTGTTTTACTTGAACCAATAGGATCAGTGATCAATGAAACTTGATTACGCAAATCCTTATTTTCATGTTCTAACTGCCCTGTGCGTAGACCATTTTCAATCGTCAACAACATCTTTGCCATTGATAAGGGTTTTTCAATGAAGTCATAAGCACCAAGACGAGTCGCCTCAACAGCTGTTTCAATAGTGGCATGCCCCGACATCATAATAACAGGG
The DNA here is from genome assembly GCA_011375245.1 of Thiothrix sp. GTDB lineage: Bacteria > Pseudomonadota > Gammaproteobacteria > Thiotrichales > Thiotrichaceae > HyVt-477. Next base: position 3,253 of record DRMA01000115.1, read on the forward strand.
CAACAAAGGCTCCCTGCTTCTTGCCAGCTTTTTAATAGTGATATGCCATCTTCATCAGGCATCCATATATCTAGTAAAACAAGGTCTGGTTTTCGCTGACTCCATTTTTCACGTGCTTGTTGAGCGCTTTCAGCACTATCGACTTGATAGCCTTCGTCATCAAGTATTTCACTGACAAGTTGTCGAATATCAGGCTCGTCATCAACGACTAAAATATATTCTGCTGCCATAATTAACTCCTTAGATTCAGACGAGAACAGAGAAACAGGGGGATAGCTTGTAAATTGTGATGTGTTAACACTAAAATAGTCATCTAATAGGCAATATGATAATAAACACGGCACCGTAGCCATCTGACTCACTATTTCTTGCGCTAATTCTCCCTGCATGTTCTTCTATAATTTTTTTAACGATAGCCAACCCCAAACCAGAACCTTTTGCTTTACTGCTAATGTAAGGGTCATAAAGTGTTGGTAAAAGCTTTTCATCTATCCCCGAGCCATTATCAGCTATTTCGATAACAACCTCATTTGCCTCAGAAACATAGGCTGAAATTTTAATTAAACCGCCTCCCTTTTTTTCTTCTAATGCCTCTAAAGCATTTTTAATAATATTAACAAGAACTTGTCGCATTCTATGTATATCAAGGGCAATTTCAGGAAGCGTTGCAAGATCAAGCTCTATAGTAACTTTTTGTTCATTACTTTGATAGAGCATAACCGTATCAGTGATGAATTTTTTAACGTTAATACGTTGATATTGTAAAGCAGGTGTACGCGCATAATCACTAAATGCATTCACCATTGTTTTCATTGATTCCACTTGCTGAGTAATAGTTTCGCTCATACGAATCAGTAAATTAGCTGATTTTTCATTCAATTCAGGAAGCAGTTTGTAGCGCAAACGCTCAGCTGACAACTGAATGGGGGTAAGAGGATTCTTAATTTCATGGGCAAGTCGTTTAGCAACTTCACTCCATGCGGCATCATGTTCTGCTTGAATCAAATCAGTGATATCATCAAACACCAGTACGCTACCTTGTGTGCCATCTAATAATTCGGGTAAATTAGCACCTTGGCAAACAAAGACTTGACGAGTATTTTCACACAAGGTGTTAAATTCTACTTTCCATTCTGTTTTGTCCTTGCATATATGTGGCAAAGTCGCTTCAACAAAATCAGCCATCATTTGATTATTTGTTGCCAATGTTTGTAATGATTCACCTTTAACATCAACAATATCCAGTGCTAATAACTGAGCGCCTGCTTCATTGATACGTTTTATTGAATAATGCTGATCAATCGTCAATACTCCCGATGTTAGGTGATTTAGTACGACATCAAGATAATCACGTTGGCGTTGTAATTCTAAACGACTACGTTCACTTTCTTGCCTTGCTGACAACAAGCGAGAAGTCATTGTGTTAAATGAACGTGCTAGGAGACTAAAATCGTCCTTATCAGACACAGGAAGCTTTGTTTGCAGGTTACCTGATGCTACCGAACGAGTCCCCTCTAATAATGTCCTCACGGGTCTTGTAAGGCGTGTAGAATAAATAAAAGCGACCCAAAGTGAAAACAATACTAAAAGCAGGCTAATAACAAGAAGTGCAAAACGAAAGAAATTTTTAATATTTTCTTTCTGATTTTCTAATCTAAGGTATTGAAAACGTGCATCTTGTACACTTTCTCCAAGGACACTGAATGAAAAAGGAATAGGAAATAAAGCTGTCAAAACATAAGGAGCTGATGTCGCATCAACTTGTAAGCTAATGGCAACTCGTGAATATTGCTCACCTTTCTCTCTACCAGGTTCTATCTCATTGTAAGTTCCCTTTAGAGCTAACTGAACAAAAACATTTCTTTCAGGAAAATCGCCAAATAAATCTCCCATATCTTCGCTGCTATAAGCAATAGTACGATTTTGCGGATCAAGCAACATGATTTCTTGTGCATTTAAGCGGCGTTGGCTCTCAGCAAGTATGAAGGGGTAGTTACTAGGATCTACACGAAATAATTGTCGTGCAACATTTTCAATATCTCGTAAATTAACTTCTGAACCTTTTTTTAACGATTGTCTAGATAACTCTAACGAGTCGCCCAATGCACCTTTAATAGGTACGTTATACAAACTATCAATACGCTTACCAATAAAATCCACCGAAAAATAAGAGACAATTAAAACAGGAATAATGGTTAAAATACTAAATGCACTCATCAAACGCAGTGTAAACCGCGACCCTGTTCGTTTTTCTTTCAGTAGCGCAAAGGCACGTGCTAAATTGAATAAAATCAGAAAGAGCAATGACGTTAAGGTAATAATACTGAGTGGTACAACCCAATCATCAGTAGCCCCCCCTTCTTGCTCAAAACTATGGCTAGCCATATCCATTAATATCATTGTTACAATAAGCAGTGAAAGCGTTATAGTCACTGATACAATTTGAAGAATAAGCGTTTTACGACTTAAGGGAATGACCACAAAACACCTTCGCTCTCTAGTTGATATTTATTATTAAATAGGATTGTAATTTGAGCGGTAAATCAATGGACTTTGCCGCTAAGGTAGCTTGTACAAACAAGTAATAATTTTCATCGACCTTAATATTTTTCAATTGAGGCAGAGGTTGTTCAGTAATTTTACCCATTTGTTGTAACGCCCCCCCAAGGGTACTAAAACTCCAATGTTTTTCAGTGTCTAGGCGGGTTACGATGTAGTGTTTACTTAATGCATGATATTTCAGTTGAAAGCGAATATCGAGGAGTTCATTAGAGGTATTCCACCACCAACTATGATGTTGCCCAAGGGTAAAGTTAACCTTAGCAATGAGTGGAATACCGCGAGTCAATGCCTTACGCATTGCTTTAGACAGTCGATATTCTACAAACATAGATGCTTTTCGTATCGCATTTCCCTCAGCTTCTTCTTTTCCTGTATTTTTAACCGTTCGAAGTGTAAAACTTCTAATATCAATACTGCCCATATCATCGGCAGCACTCAAAATGGGGCATAACAAAAATAGGCTGGTGATTATTGCAATAATCCTATTACTAATCATTTGTTGGTAGGTAACATTTATTGTCATGAGTCTTACATTAGTTGCCGTTTTTCTAATAGTGAATAATAAAAGCCATCCATATTTGCTACTCCTGAGAATATTTGTTTACCGTATTGTTGTATTGTTCCCCATGATCCTGATAAGGGTATAACAATCACATCATCATGTTGTGCAATAAAATGGCTTATTTGCTCATCATTTTCTTCTGGCAAAATGGAACATGTTGCATAGAGTAACTTACCACCTGATTTGAGAATGCTCCATAATGTTTCTAGTAAATGCTGCTGCTGTTTTACTAGGTTTTTAATATCACTTGG
>DRMA01000116.1 GCA_011375245.1 Thiothrix sp.
CCTAATACCTCAATCTCAGATAATATCGCCTTACGCTCCGCATCAGTTTTGTTGGGTACATTAAAATAAATATTATGACTCACGTCTTTAATACCACAAAACCCTAGTGTCCCATCCGTGACAGGACGATGAATTAATGGCATTGCATCACTATTTTCAAAATATTCCTCTGTCCCGCCAGCAGTAATTAAGACCAAAGCTTTTTTGTGTTTAAGCATGCCTTGTACACCTTCATCATTAAAACTAAAGGCAACTTCATTGGTAAAAACCACATCAAACCAACCTTTTAAAATAGCAGGACGATCAAACCACCACAGTGGATAAACAAACACAAGAGCTTCTGCCCAAAGCAAGTCATCTTGTTCACTGCGAATACGTCTTGGGACATCACCTGCATGTAATCGCTCTAAATCATCTGCTTTTAATACAGGATCGAAATTTTCTGCATAAAGGTCTTTGACATTTACTTTATGCTCGCTTGCCCGTAAGCCTGTTGCAATAGCACCAGTCATTGCACGTGTAAAGCTAGAAGAATTTGGATGGGCACAAACAACTAAAACATTCATAATTATTATAAAATTAGTGGGTAGAGTTTTGGAAAGGCTTTATAGCGGCAGGAGTAAAAATCCGTTTTATATCTACACGATCAAAGCGATAGTCTTTATTGCAAAATTCACAATCAACCTGTATATGTCCTTGCTGATTAATAATATCTTGTGCTTCTGCTTCGCCCAATGATTGGATGGCACCTTCAATACGTGCCACTGAACAAGTACACTGGAAACGAATTTCTTTACGGTCAAATAAGGTTACTTGTTCTTCATGATAAAGGCGTTGTAGTAACATATCATGATCCCATGTCAGCAAATCTTGTTCACTGAGAGTATCTGCTAAGATCGTCGCACGATTCCAACCATCTTTATCATCTGCTTGCTCTGGCAAACGTTGCAATAACATCCCTGCACAGGTACTTGTATCAGCTGCTAAATAAAGACGGGTGGCAAGCTGCTCTGATTGTTCAAAATAAGCTTGTAAGCAAGCCTGCATCGTATCACCATTCAATGCCACAATCCCTTGATAAGGTTTACTCCCATTATTGGGTTGAATAGTGATCACCATCATTGCATCTTCACTTAGTAAATCGGGTAATGACGGTTCTACTGGTAAGTTACTCAGTACATCGTCTTTATAACGCGCTAGTCCTCTTACTGACCCATCTGAGTCTGCTTGCACAACCAGTAAATGCACTGCCCCTGAACCCTTAATTTGTAAAATCAGTGAGCCTTGATACTTTACTGTGGCGGATAATAATACTACAGCTGCTAAGGCTTCGCCCAGTATTTTTTTAACCACATCAGGATAGTCATTATTTGTTAATAATGCCTGCCATGTAGCATCCAGATGAATCCATTCACCACGGACTTGCATATTTGCCAATATAAAGCGGCGTAAGCTGTCTTTTTCCATTTTATGATTCTATGATTCTATGATTAACGTTCTTAATGGCGAATCATGCCATAACTTTTCACCTAGCCACTTAACTTTTGCTTAAGCAGTTGATTTACTTGCCCTGGATTGGCTTTACCTCTTGATGCTTTCATTACCTGACCAACAAAGAATCCCAGCAACTTTTCTTTTCCTGCACGATATTGCTCAACTTGTCCTGCATTATTAGCAATAATCTCATCAATAATGGCTTCAATGGCACCGCTATCCGTAATCTGCTTCAAGCCTTTACTTTCAATAACAGTATCTGCATCGCCTTCCCCCTTAGCCATTGCTTCAAAAACTTGCTTGGCAATATTACCCGAAATTGTATTATCTAAAATACGTTTAATCATCCCCGTCAAGTCATTAGCACTAACAGGTGATTCACTAATGGACAACTCTTGCTTGTTAAGATAAGCCGCAAGACTACCTGTCACCCAGTTAGCCGCTTGCTTAGCATCACCACAGCCTTGCGCAACAGTTTCAAAATACTCAGCCATTGCACGACTTGAGGTTAACACTTCTGCATCAAAATCAGATAAAGAATACTCTTGTTTAAAACGTAAACGTTTCTGATCAGGTAATTCAGGTAATATTTTACGCACCTCTTCCAAAAACTCAGCGGTTATTTCTAGGGGCAACAAGTCAGGATCAGGGAAATAGCGATAGTCATTTGCCTCTTCCTTGGAGCGCATCGCACGTGTTTCATCTTTATCAGGATCATACAGGCGGGTTTGTTGTATCACTTCGCCACCTGCTTCAATAATATCTATTTGTCGCTCTACTTCATGATTAATGGCTCTTTCGATAAAACGAAAAGAGTTAAGATTCTTAATTTCTGCGCGTGTACCAAATTCTTCTTGTCCAACAAGTCTTACTGAAACATTGGCATCACACCGAAATGAACCTTCTGCCATATTACCATCCGAAATTCCTAAATATTGTACCAACTCATGTATTTTTTTCATATACGCCACTGCTTCTTTTGCAGAACGCATATCAGGTTCAGAGACAATTTCTAATAACGGTGTTCCAGAACGGTTTAAATCAATTCCTGTGAAACCTTGAAAATCTTCATGCAATGATTTACCTGCATCTTGCTCAAGATGCGCCCGTGTTACACCAATGGTTTTTGTTTCACCATTACCCAAGGTAATATTTATTTCACCTTTTTCAACCGTAGGGCGATCAAACTGGCTAATTTGATAGCCTTGTGGCAAATCAGGGTAAAAATAATTTTTACGCGCAAATACAGAATGCTTAGCAACAGGTGCTCCAATAGCAAGACCAAACATAGCCGCCATACGTAAAGCTTCTTTATTCATCACAGGCAAAACCCCTGGCAAAGCAAGATCAACCTCACACGCTTGTGTATTAGGCTCAGCGCCATAAGCGGTTGCTGCACCTGAAAATAATTTAGAGTTAGTCGCTAATTGTGTATGAATTTCAAGCCCAATCACTGTTTCCCATGCCATCGTATTCTCCTCTTATCCTTTGTCTATATCCATAAATGCTGCGGGCATTTGCTGATGCCATGCCGTTTGTTGCTGATATTGATGAGCAACATTAAGCAACTTACCTTCTTCAAAATGATTAGCAATAATTTGCAAACCAACTGGCAGACCAGCAACCGCTTCAACGGGTAATGACATGCCTGGCAGCCCTGCAAGATTTAAGGCAATGGTATAAATATCTGCAAGATACATGCTAATATTATCGTTGGATTTTTCGCCTAGTTTAAAAGCGGTTGTTGGTGTTGTCGGCCCCATAATCACATCGACCTGCTTAAAAGCTTGTGTAAAGTCATCACTGATGAGGCGACGGATCTTCTGGGCTTTTAAATAATAAGCATCATAATAACCTGCTGATAAAGCATAAGTCCCTACCATAATACGTCGTTTTACCTCCTCGCCAAATGCCTCACCACGAGAACGCATATACATATCGTCAAGATTTTCGGGGTTTTTGCAGCGATAACCATAACGCACACCATCAAAACGCGATAAATTCGATGAACATTCTGCAGGCGCTAAGACATAGTAAGCAGGGATAGCAAGATGGGTATTCGGTAAACTGATTTCAACAATTTCTGCACCCATTGCTTTATAGCTATCAATTGCGGCATTAATCACACTAGCAATAGCAGGGTCTAGACCTTCACCAAAATATTCTCTGGGTAAACCAATCTTTAAGCCTTGTAGTGAATCATTCAAGCCAGCCGTATAATTAGGCACATCGTGTTCTATACTGGTTGAGTCTTTCTCATCAAACCCCGCTATTGCACCTAATAATAATGCGCAATCTTCAGCTGACGCAGCAATGGGTCCTGCTTGATCAAAACTTGAGGCATAGGCAATCATTCCCCAACGAGAAACACGTCCATACGTTGGTTTAATCCCAGTAACACCACATAATGCAGCAGGTTGGCGAATCGACCCTCCAGTATCCGTTGCTGTTGCAATAGGCACTAAGCGCGCTGCTACAGCAGCCGCACTTCCACCTGATGATCCTCCTGGCACTCTAGCAGTATCCCATGGATTTTTTGTTGCACCATAAAAACTACTTTCTGTTGAAGAGCCCATCGCAAACTCATCCATATTCAACTTACCCAACATCGGCATACCACAGGCATTCAGTTTTTCGACGACTGTCGCATTGTAGGGCGCAATAAAATTATCTAACATTTTAGAGCCGCAGGCCGTACGTACGCCATTAGTACAGAAAATATCTTTCTGTCCTAAAGGAATTCCTGTTAAAGCATTGCCTTCACCTTTGGCTAACATGACATCTGCTTGTTTCGCACTATTAAGCGCTTGTTCTGCGGTCACGGTCACAAAACAATTTAACACAGAATCATATTTTTCAATACGATCTAGATAATGTTGTGTCAGTTCAACACTTGACAGCGAGCCTTTTTGCAACGCTGTAGATAATTCGCTAAGTGATTTTGTATGCATCATTATTTTTTATCTTTACTCATATTATGGGCTAACAATCTATCCAAATAGAATTATGTTATTCAATAACCTTCGGTACAAGGTATAAGCCAGCCTCTGTTACAGGCGCTATTTTTTGAAATCTCTCACGCTCTACTTGTTCAGTTACTTTATCATCACGCAAACGCTGCATCACTTCTTGTGGATGATACATCGGCTCAATAGCATCCGTATCAACCTCATTCATTTGTGCAACTAACGCTAAAATACCTGATAAATTATCAGCATAAGTTTGCACGTTATCATCATCTATAGATAACCGCGCTAGATGTGCAATTTGTTTAACATCTTTAACCGTCAATGACATACTATATTCTCCATACTTTCACACTCATAATAGGTTCTTAAAAGGCTGTACACGCTATTTTTATCCCTAAAACTCGTCTAAAAAACGTCTACAAATTAATCAAATAAATTTTTTAAATAAAATAAATAAAATAAATAAATAAAAAACATAATGTAAAAAAAGCATAAAAAAAATTTTACTATTTATTATTAGAATTTTTATGTTGTAATAATGAACAAAACATATTTTTCTGCCTCTAAGGGTATAATTGTTATTGATGCATTGTTAAAAAAGACATACAATTAGCAGGAAAATTAAATATAAGTAATTGATTAACATATATTTAGGCGAAAATCAGGTTAGAAACATTAATAAAATCTAAACTTATAGGGCGACAAACTTACCATATGTTTTCTATCTTGCCCAATGCCGATTAAGTTGATACATTGCATAAACTATATTTTAAACGATAAAAAAACCAAGGGGCTGCACTTTACATGTTGTTATCATGAAAACATGACAATATACTAGTAAAACTAGTAGAACGTATACTCCTTACTCACTAACACCTTGTTAGTTAATTGAAAACAAAACTTAGGGCAACAGAAATCGTCAGGAACTTATTTATTCTTCGATAATTCCTCCAACATGGGGTTGAATAAAATTAGGTGCAAACTACCACTAGACTCATTAGCTGAGCGCCTAAATACACGCTACAATGAATTCGTTACACTGTTTTTACTCGGTTGCACACTGGATACGTTGACAAATACGTAATAAATAATAAATGGAATAGTAAAAATATGCTCAAAATATTATCAGGAATGTTTTCCAATGATATATCAATCGACCTCGGCACCGCGAATACCCTTATTTACATGCGAGGCAAAGGCATCGTCCTCAATGAACCTTCTGTTGTAGCTATTCGCCATGATCGTGGTACAGGAACGAATAAGGTTGTTGAAGCAGTAGGCACAGAAGCAAAGAAAATGTTAGGTCGAACACCTGATAATATTACCGCTATTCGTCCCATGAAAGATGGTGTTATTGCTGACTTTACGTATACCGAAAAAATGCTACAGCACTTTATTCGTAAAGTAGACTCAGGACGTTTATTTCGTCCTAGCCCTCGTGTTGTCATATGCGTTCCTTGTGGTGCAACACAAGTTGAACGCCGTGCTATTAAAGATTCAGCACAAAGTGCAGGCGCACGTAGAGTTTTCTTAATTGAAGAGCCCATGGCGGCGGCAATTGGGGCTGATATTCCCATTGAAGAAGCGACAGGCTCTATGGTGCTTGATATTGGTGGTGGTACTTCTGAAGTCGCTGTAATGTCATTACGTGGTATTGTTTACTCAGCATCGGTTCGCATTGGTGGTGACCGTATGGATGAAGCCATCATCAGTTATGTTCGACGCAACTATGGCATGCTGATTGGGGAGTCAACGGCTGAACGTATAAAAATTGAAATAGGCACTGCTTATCCTGGTAAAGAACTACTAGAAATGGAAGTAAAAGGGCGCAACCTCTCAGAAGGTGTGCCACGTAGTTTCTCTTTAACAAGCAATGAAATCCTTGAAGCATTACAAGAGCCTTTATTCGGCATCGTTAGTGCGGTCAAAATGGCACTTGAACAAACTCCCCCCGAATTGGGCGCTGATGTTGCAGAACGTGGTATTGTATTAACAGGCGGTGGCGCATTGATTAGAGACCTTGATCGCCTACTGATGGAAGAAACAGGCATCCCTGTTGTTATTGCTGATGACCCCCTCACCTGCGTTGCACGTGGTGGTGGACGAATTCTAGAAATGATAGAAGATGGCGTTGTCGATTTTCTGGCTTCTGATTAAACAAATAATACTAATGAAAGGGCTTGGTCGTAAACTGTTATGCTTTTAAGTAATCCAACACAAAACAATACGCTAAAATTTTTAGTCTTTGCTGCATTGGCTATTTTTCTTATTACACAAGATTTTAAAAAACAAGTTCCCATTATTAATACCGCATTGGCCATTATTACTTATCCCATTAAGTATATGGTCGATTTGCCATTTACAATGACTCATATGGGGCAAGAGTTTTTTATGGAACATCAGCAATTAAGTAAAAAAAATGAGGAGCTAGAAAAGATCATAGCCATTTACGCTGCAAGAGATCAAAACTATCGCTCTATCTCCGCACAAAATAAACGCTTACAAAAACTATTAAACATCTCCAACATAAAACAAAATCGCTACACAACCAGCAACATTCTCACTATTGAAACCAATCGTGCAAAACAAGTAGTCACTATCGATAAGGGAAGCGATGATCAGTTATTTGATGGTCAAGTTGCCTTAGCAGGCAATGGTATTTATGGTCAAATCATCAATACTTCCGCCAAGCAATCCATTGTGGTGCAACTTTCTGATACAAACCATACCATTCCTGTTTATAACCAAAGAACAGGTGATTCAGCATTAGCAGTTGGCACAGGGCAAACCAATGAAGTAGAGCTTACGAATACAGACCATAGGAGAGTCCATATAAATGACCTTTATCTAAGCTCAGCGGATGGTGAAATTTTTCCAAGAGATTTCCTTGTCGCCAAAGTAAAAGAAAAACGGTATGACGAGGATATAAACTCTCAAATCCCCATTATCCTAGCAACGACTGCTACTGACTATAATAGAGCAAGAGAGCTACTCCTTATATGGCAAGTCAAGAATAGTGAAATAACAACGACAGAGTAATAAGCCGACGGCATGGCATACTATTAAGGGATGAAAATTCAATTAACTTGGGGCATAAAGTAGACAGGGATGCTACTTTGATTTTTACGGCGATCATTTAAAGATGATTTAAAATCGCCTATACAACGACTTATTTAGAACTAAAAAATGGAACAACTAAGCTTGCGTTTTTCAGGAGCCATCCTCACTTCACTGTTTGTGGCATTGATCTTATCACTTATTCCACTCCCTGAACCATTTTCAATATGGCAACCAGAATGGGTGGCATTAGCCGTTATTCATTGGGGGATACTATTCCCAAAAACAAGTAGCTATATCGTTGTTTTTATTACGGGACTACTTATCGATTCCCTTTCAGGCACACTACTAGGACAGCATTCCCTTGGACTCGTTGTTGTTTTATATATCACTTTATCACTCAATCGGCGTTTATCAGCAAAAACACTCATGCAACAAGTTTTTATTATCCTTTTTGCCATTGGTAGCTATTTAGCTATCAACTATTTCATGTTAAATATTAGTCATAGTAAACCCAAAGATTGGTACTATTGGGCTCCCTTGCTCAGTAGCATTGTCGCTTGGCCTATTGCCCATCGTTTGTTATCGATGCTACACACCTCACCACGAGGCTTATAAAACGCCACAAAATAGCTCACTGCACTAATCTATAATCAATAAGTACTAAGTGAAAGTGTAGTGCTATTTCTCCCCTCAAAAGCTATAATGCCTGCCCTGCAAAAGACATGGTTTTTGTATGAAACTCATCCATACTTCTGACTGGCATTTAGGACGCAAGCTCCACAACCATCAACGTTATCAAGAATTTGAACGTTTCCTCCACTGGATTGGAAATTACATTGAACAAAACGCCATTGATGTACTGTTGATTGCAGGTGATATTTTTGATAGCAACACACCTTCTAATCGCGCCCAAACCTTATACTACCAATTTCTTCATCGTATGGCAGCTACCACTTGCCAACATATTGTCATTATTGCAGGTAATCACGACTCCCCTTCCCTACTCAATGCACCAAAAGAAATCCTTAAGTTTCTCAACGTACATGTTGTTGCCTACATCAATCACGAGCAACTAGAAGACGAAGTGCTCAGCCTACGCAATGCTGATGGTGAAATAGAACTGATTGTTTGTGCTGTTCCTTATCTACGTGATCGTGATATACGTCAATCAGAAGCAGGAGAAAGTTTTGAAGACAAAGAAAGCAAACTAAAACAAGGTATTCAACAACATTATCAACAAGTTGTTAGCATTGCACAAAAAATTCAAGCGCGTTGTGAAAATAATACCCCCCCCATTATCGCTATGGGACACCTCTTTACCGCAGGTGGCAAAACCCAAGAAGGTGATGGTGTAAGGGATTTATATGTCGGCTCTCTCGCTCATATTAGCCTCACGGCTTTCCCTGATAACATTGATTACCTCGCTTTAGGGCATTTACATATTCCACAACGCCTTGCCAAATCCAATATACACCGCTACAGTGGCTCACCGTTACCCATGAGTTTTGGTGAAGCGACCCAGCAAAAAATGATTATTCAAATTGATTTTAATCAGCCCGAACCTGTACAAGAAATTAAACTTCCTTGCTTCCAAAAGTTGGTCGCCATCAAAGGTGATATCACGCATATTGAAACCCAACTTGCAGCCCTAAAAAAAATACAGGAAAGCCACTGGCTTGAAATCAGCTACACAGGGAAAACGATCATTAGCGACCTCAGACAGCAAATCAATACCCTTATAGAAGATAGCCAGCTCGAACTATTACGCCTTGAAGATCGGCGTATTATTACCCAAGCCCTACGAGCGCATGACAGCCAAAAAACACTGGATGAACTTCAACCTAACGATGTCTTTCAACGTTGTCTTGAAGCACATGAAATAGACAAAACTCAATACGCTGAGCTACAAGAAAGTTTTAATGTTATCCTGCGCAATCTTTATGAAAATGATTCACACGCTGAATAACAGCCATGCGCATCCTCACACTTCGCTTTAAAAATCTAAACTCACTCACGGGTGAATGGTCTATTGACTTTACCCATTCTGACTACCTAGACACAGGTATTTTCGCCATTACAGGCGCTACAGGTGCAGGAAAATCCACTATTCTTGATGCACTTTGCCTTGCCTTATACGGTCAAACACCGCGTTTAGGCAAAATTAGCAAAAGTAGCAATGAAATTATGTCTCGCCAATATGGCGAATGCTTTGCAGAAATTGAATTTACCACCACTAAAGGCACATATCGCTGTCGTTGGGGACAACACCGTTCTCGCAAAAAAGCAGACGGTGAATTACAAAACCCGCAACATGAAATTGTTAATGCCGAAAACGATAACGTTATTGCACATAAAATAAAAGACGTGCTCACCACTGTTGAACAAGTATCAGGGATGAACTTTGATCGCTTCACTCGCTCCATGTTACTTGCTCAAGGTAGTTTTGCTGCCTTTTTACAAGCAAAACCTGATGAACGCGCCCCTTTACTAGAACAAATTACTGGCACAGGTATTTACAGTGATATTTCCAAAAAAGTTCATCAACGCAAGGTGCAAGCAACGGAACAATTACGCGAATTAAAAGCTTGTTTGCAAGGCATTCAACTCCTATCGAATGATGAAAAAATTAGCAAAGAAAAGACATTAAAAGAATATAAAACCATCAGTAACACACTACGTACTAACAAAGTAGCATTTGAAAAAGGTATTCAATGGCATCAAACATTAGCAAACCTTGAAAACCAACTAGCATCACTCAAAACACAACAAATCGCCTATCAACAACGCTATGATGATACACAACCACAACGCCTCCAATTGCAATATGCACAACAGACCGAACAACTTGCGGATGAATATCGCGAACTGCTCAGCACACGTCAACAAACCAAAAAAGATAAAAAGCAATACGCCAAAAACACTCAACGACTGAAACAATTAAAAACAGACTATCAACAACAGCAACAACGTCTGACAAAAACACAGCAAAAACAGCAACAGCACCAAACAGAAGCACAACAATTAGAGCAAATATTAATCAAAGTTAGAGATCTAGATACGCACATTCAGGCTCTTAATCAACAACGAAAAAAAATAGAAAAACAACAACAACAAAATAATGAAAAACAACAGCAATTAAACAGCGAACAAGAGCAACTCACAACAGCACAAAAAACGGTACAAGATAATCAACAACGCAACCAAAAATACCTACAACAACACCCTGAGGATGCCACCTTAGTCGAGCATCTGGCAGGTATCAGTTTGCAACTAAAACAATTACAAACACAGCAACAAAAAAGCCAACACAGCCAACACCTCCTTGCTCAAACCCAAAAAAAACATCACACACAAAGCAAAGAATTAACCGCCCTACAAACACAAACCGAACACAGCGAAGCACTCTTAAAGCAACATCAACAAAGTTACAAAAACGCAGAACAAGAATTGGCACAACATCTGCAACAACAATCACTAGCGCAATGGCGACAAAATTACCTTGCCAATGAAAAACAATACAACAACTGGCAAACACTGGAAGTATCACTTAAAGACGCATTACAGCTCAGCAATGAGATTGAACACCTGAAAACTAGCCAGCACAATGAGCAACAACAGCTCGAAATACTCAAACAACAACAAGCACAACAGCAAGCCACTCTAAACTTACAAAACGAATTCATTGAGCAATTAAATGAAGAACATAACTTACAACGGACACTACAAAGCCTTGAACAACATCGCAAAATGCTGGTTGATAATGAAGCTTGTCCCTTATGCGGCGCACTTGAACATCCTTATCATAAAAATAGCTTACCCACATTCGATAGTAGTCAGAAAAAAATCAAACAAGCCAAAGCAACATTAAAGAAATATCAACAGCAACAACAATGCTATCTCAAAAAACACAGTCAAACCGAAGAAAAAATAAAGCAAATCACCCAACAAGTGAGTAACAAACAAGCCCGTCTCGATACCCTTAACATCCGTATTGCAAACGATATTGAACAGATTAACCAAGCATCCTTACCCAATAATCCAACACAACAACTGGCTTTTTGCCAACAACAACAGCAACAACTCAGCACTAAAAACCAAGCTTTAGCAGCAAAGATCGAACAAGCTGAAAAACTTGAACAACGAACCAAACAGCAAAAAGAACAATATGATGCCACAAAAGACACACAGCAACAGTATCAACAAACGCTCCAAGCACAGCAGCACCAACAACAAATTTTGCAAGCAGAAATAGAACACTTACAAAACGACTATCAAGAGCATATCAACAACGAAACTCAACTTAGCCAACAACTCAGTAAGGCTCTACAAGCTTATGGTATCGTCTTCAATAGTAAAGAAAAACTATCTCGCATCAACGATACATTAAAAGAACGTCAACAACGCTGGAAAAAAGTTAACGAAAAACAAGATACACTAGAAAAACAGCAACAAAACCTTGATCAACAAAAAATAAAACTCACCACCGAAAAAACGCATCTACAAGAACAACAACAGGAACAAAACAAACATCACGCCGATATCCAACAACAACTCGATGATTTAAAGCAGCAACGCCGTCAGTGCTTTGGCGATAAAGACCCTCAGCAAGAAGCCAAACGCTGTAAAAAAACAGGTGATGCGATACAACACGACTATGAAATATTAAGCAACACCGTCGCCAAAATAGAACAAGATCAACAAACACAACAACAGCAACAACAGCAACTTGAACAGGATATCCTCACTCATCAACAACACTACAAGGATGCACAAACACGATTTACCCAAAAACTAAGCGAGACTCATTTTACTGATGAAGCGAGCTACTTAAACGCCCGTGTATCAAAACAAACCTTACATCAGCTCCAGCAACAAGAAGCAAAACTCAAAGAAGAAAAAATACGCCTTGATACCCGAAAAAAAGACCTCAACCAACGTTACCAACAAGAACAACAGCGTCAAATCACTGAGCAATCATTAACGAACTTACAAGAAGAAGTACAACAACTGGATCAAGAACTAAGCACTATTGAACGCAAAATTGGCGCTATTAATGAACAACTCAATACCGATAAAACCTTACGCCAAACACAAGCCAAGCAACTTGACCTTATTACCGCACAAACGAAAGAGGTCACTCGCTGGGATAATCTTCATGCCCTAATTGGTTCGGCAGATGGCAAAAAATTCCGCAACTTTGCCCAAGGTTTAACGTTTGAGATTATGATTGCCCACGCTAATCAACAGCTAACAAAAATGAATGATCGTTATCTACTTAAACATAACGGCAAAGCCCCCTTGGAACTGAATATTATTGATAATTACCAAGCAAGTGAAGAGCGTTCCATTAAGAATTTATCAGGTGGCGAAAGTTTTATTGTTAGTCTGGCACTTGCCTTAGGTTTATCGCAAATGGCAAGCCAGCAAATCAGCATTGACTCGTTATTTTTAGATGAAGGCTTTGGTACGCTTGATGAAGAAACATTAGAAACAGCACTGGAAGCACTTGCCAAACTGCATCAAGATAACAAACTCATTGGTATTATTTCGCATGTTGCCCGTTTAAAACAACGAATCCCTACTCAAATTCATATCATCCCTGATCATCAAGGACGTAGTCGTTTATCAGGACCTGGGGTAGCCGAAAAATGATTTTATCCCATCCCATCATGCACGTTCCCTAATCGTTTTCAACCACACGCTCAACAGGCAAACACACCATAAAACAAGACCCTTTACCCAACGTACTTTGAATATCCAAATATCCCCCATGACGTTTAATAATATGCTGCACAATGGCCAAGCCTAACCCTGTTCCTCCCTTATCACGAGAGCGTCCTTTATCAACCCGATAAAAGCGTTCGGTTAAATGGGGTAACTGAGCCGCAGGGATACCTTGCCCATTATCGCTTATTTTTAAACAGGCCTCACCTAAGCGGTTTTTCTGCCATTCAATCGTGATGATTGTTCCTTTTTGGGTATGACGAATAGCATTATGAATCAAATTACTACAAACACTAATGACTTCAGCTTCTGCCCCCATTATTTTAAGAGTAGGATCACTATGTGTTATTAAGGTATGGCTATTATCAACAATAAACGTTGTTTGTTCCTCACAGATAGCATGCAATATTTCATGCATATTAATCACTTGCTCTGCATCCTCATTAAGCACTGAATTTTCTAAGCGTGACAGGGTGAGTAAATCTTCAATAATAGACTGCATTCTTGCTGCCTGTTCTGCCGCAGACTGAATTGCAGGTTGCAAACTTTCGGTTAAGTTTTCATCATCACGAACAATTTCCAAATAACCTGTAATCACGGTCAATGGTGTACGTAGTTCATGGGATGCATTGGCAATAAAATTTTTACGCATCTGCTGGATATAATTACGTTCACTGACATCACGCGCAATAAATAACTTTAGATCTTCTTGGACAGGAATGAGCTGAACGGCAATTTGTCGCTCACCGTATTGAGGCAAGGCTATTTCTATTTCTTTACAGGTGTTTTTACGAAGAATTTTAAGCACTTCAGGCATACGAATTAGGTTATCAATACGTTGTCCTCGATCTTTTTTAAGATCAATACTCAAATATTCATTAGCCGCTTTGTTAGCCCAGTCAATTTCATTATGACGATTTAGTACAATCGTCGCATAGGGTAAGCCCGTTACCACGCCTTGGAAACGTTTAAGGAGTTTCGACATACGTGTTTTACGCGCCAAACTCTTTTTTTGCATTTGTTGTATCTGATGGATTAAACGCTCCCAAATACCATTACTATCGGGTAAATATAATGCCTTTGCGCCATTTTCAAGCCATTTATCTAACTGATGTACTTTATACAATAGCCAACCAATATATCCAATCAATGTAAGCAGTAGACTAACCATCCAGTAATCTGTTAACAAACCACCGAGTAAGGCAAAAAATAGGATCAATGCCATTCGCCAACGTTCCACACCCCAGTAATTATGGCTCCCCATGCTTATCCTTACATTTTTCAATATCCATAAAACGATACCCCATCCCATGAACCGTTTGTATCATCGTGTGCAATCCATACGGTTTAAGAATTTTGCGTAAACGCAGTACATGAACATCAACCGTTCTCTCCTCAATAAACGCGCCTTGGCTCCAAACATGATCCAGTAAGCTTGCACGTGTATGAAGATGGTTTGGCTTACGCATCAAATAATGCAATAAACGAAATTCTGTTTGCCCTATTTTTATGGGATTCCCTTGTATCGTGAGTTGATTGTTTTCAGGGCTTAACAGTAGCTCTCCCATTTGCAAGCTTTTATCCGTATTTAAACCTTGTGAACGGCGAATTAAGGCTCGAATACGCGCCTCTAATTCCTTTAACGACATCGGTTTGGTTATATAATCATCAGCCCCCGCATCTAGACCTTCAATTTTATCGGTTTCTTCCGCCCGTGCGGTCAACATAATAATCGGAATATCGTTGTGTACAGGATTACGGCGGATCTGTTTAATTACCTGTAACCCACTGAAATCAGGTAACATCCAATCCATCAAAATAATGTCAGGATTGTTGTCGTTCAAACGATCAAGCGCCTGTTGACCATCGCTAGCAACCGTTACCTTAAATTTTTTACTGGAAAGAAAATGCGTCAACATGGTGCTGATTGCATAATCATCTTCAACGATTAATACGTTTAACATGAGTATCAATCTCCTTTCATTCGACTATTCATTGGCTATTCATTCGGCTATAAATCATCATCAGGGAATAGCTCTGCTAACACCTCATCCAAATCGGTATGACGAATATCTTTGCCCTTTACTAAATAAACCACATGCTCACAGATATTGATCGAATAACGACCAATTCGCTCTAATGAACGCGCACACCATGAGATACGTAATGCATTTTTGATATTACGCGGGTTTTCCATCATATGAGTAATGAGAATTCTAGATAAAGCATTGAATTCTCTATTTATTTTATCATTTTTAGCAAGCAATTGAACAGCTCGTTCATCATCTAAACGGGCAAAGGCATCCAAGGAGTCATGCAATAAACTCAAGGCTAATTCGCTCAAGTGACTTAGTTCGGCATGCATCCCTGTTATCGTTTTCTTTTTGGCAAGTTTCTTTGAGTACTTTCCTATTTTTGCAGCTTCATCACCTAAACGCTCAAGATCAGTAATTACTTTTCCAACCGCAAAAACTAAGCGTAGATCACTCGCAGTCGGTTGACGTAAGGCAATTACCTGCACGCAGTCTTCATCAATCTCAACTTCGAGTGCATTAATTTTATCATCAGCCGTTGCTACGTTTTCTGCCAACTCAGCATCACGCTGAAGCAAGGCTTTTACTCCATTTTCAGCTTGTGCTTCAACCAGCCCACCCATTTTTAACACTTTGCTACGAATATCTTCCAACTCTTGATTATAGCGTTGTGAAATATGTTCTCCGAGTTCCATAATGACTCCTTTAACCAAAACGACCAGTGATATAGTTTTCTGTTAATTGATGTTCAGGATTAGTAAACACCTTGTCCGTTGCATTCACTTCAACAAGTTTTCCCATATGAAAATAAGCGGTACGCTGTGAAACTCGTGCCGCTTGTTGCATCGAATGAGTCACAATAGCAATGGTATAGTTTTGCCTTAATTCATCCATTAGTTCCTCAATCAATGCTGTGGCAATAGGATCAAGTGCCGAAGTCGGCTCATCCATTAAAATCACTTCAGGATCAACCGCAATCGCACGAGCAATACAGAGCCGTTGCTGTTGTCCACCTGATAAACCTGTCCCTGATTTTTGCAGGTCATCTTTTACTTCTTTAAATAACCCCGCTTTGATAAGACTTGCTTCAACCAAATCATCAAGCTCTGAGCGGTTACTGGCAAGACCATGCAAACGTGCGCCATAAGCCACATTGTCATAAATAGATTTGGGAAAGGGATTGGGTTTTTGGAACACCATCCCCACACGCGCTCTTAATAACACAGGATCCATTTTCTTTGCATAAATATCCTCATCATCTAAGGTATGTTCACCCGTTACTCGACAAATAGGAATTGTGTCATTCATACGGTTTAACACCCGCAAATAGGTTGATTTACCACAGCCTGAAGGGCCAATCATCGCAATAATTTCGTGCTTGCCAATATCAAGATTAATATCAAAAATAGCTTGTTTGTCTGCATAAAAAACATCACAGTTACGCGAACCCATTTTGGCATTATCAGTAAAAGGTGTACCGACTGTTCCATTAATTTCAATATTGAATCCATCGCCTGTTGTTGTATTTGTTTTCATTTTTGTTACCTATTAGGATTACCAATACTACCAATGTCGTTCAAATTTCTTCCGTAACATAATGGCAAATAAGTTCATCAGCACTAAAAAGCCTAGTAGCACCATAATCGCTGCGGAAGTGCGTTCCGTAAATGCCCGTTCAGGACTATCTGACCACAGATAAATCTGTACAGGCATGACAGTAGAAGGATCCATAACTCCTGAGGGTACTTCAGCGACAAAAGCCACCATTCCAATCATTAAAAGTGGCGCAGTTTCACCTAATGCTTGCGCCATACCAATAATCGTCCCTGTTAAAATACCAGGCATTGCTAGCGGTAAGGTGTGTTGAAAAAGGACTTGTATTGGCGACGCGCCAAGCCCCACTGCTGCTTCCTTAATCGAAGACGGTACGGATTTAATCGCTGCACGACTGGCAATAATAATTGTTGGCAAGCTCATTAGTGCCAGTACCAAGCCACCAATTAAGGGGGTAGAACGGGGGATACCAAAAAAGCTGATATAAACCGCCAAGCCGAGCAAACCAAACACAATCGAGGGGACAGCGGCGAGGTTATTAATATTGATCTCAATCATATCCACCCAGCGGTTATTCTGTGGGGCAAATTCTTCTAAATACGCCGCCGCAGCAACAGCAATAGGAAATGAAAGAAAAAACGTCACTAACATGGTAAACAAAGAACCCATAACAGCGCCTTTTAAGCCTGCTTGTTCAGGCTCACGGGAATCACCTGCACTGAAAAGTACGGTATTAAAACGTTTTTCAAGCCGTTCTTCGGTCATTAACTGCTCAATCCACAGCAGTTGATAATCCTTAATACGTCGATCTGCTTCGGGCACGTTGCGATCTATCTTGCCCTTCATAAACATATCAATATCATCTTTAGCGAGAAACCAGAAAGAGCGTGTTGTACCTAATAAGTCAGGGTTCTTAATCACCTCATCACGCAAGTCATAAGCGGCTGATTTGCTCACCAGATTTTTCAAAGCGCGTTTTTGTTTGCGCCCCTTAACATTAGGAAACATCGTTTTCAGGCTATTTTTAATCACCTTGCCATAGTTTGCAGCAAATAATGCCTGATGTTCAGAGGTTTTATTAACCCCCAAAACGTCCTCATCAAGCAGCACATCCAGCTTAATATAGGTTTGTTGAAAAGCGGGTAAGCCTTTACTGCTAATGGTGGTTAATAAAACGAGCAAAAAAGTAAAACTAATTAAGATCGACAACAAGCCAAAAAAACGAAAACGTTTTTCTCTGGCATAACGTTTTTTTAGTCCCTGTTGTATTTTTTTTGTTGTTTCACTCATAACCAATTACTCGTATTCTTCTCTGTATTTACGGATGATGTGTAAAGCAAGTACATTCAGCAATAAGGTAATGACAAATAAGCCTAACCCCAGTGCAAAAGCAGCCAATGTTTTAGGACTGTCAAACTCTTGATCCCCTGTTAGCAAAGTGACAATTTGTACCGTGACAGTAGTAACCGCTTCCAATGGGTTGATAGTCAATTTAGCGGATAATCCTGCTGCCATAACCACAATCATCGTTTCACCAATTGCTCGTGACGCTGCCAGCAATACACCACCAACAATACCTGGCAAAGCAGCAGGAATAACCACTTGTAGAATTGCCTCTGATTGAGTCGCCCCCATACCATACGCACCATCACGCATAGCTTGCGGGACGGCTGAAATAACATCGTCCGATAAGGAAGAAACAAAGGGAATAATCATAATTCCCATCACTAAACCTGCGGCTAAGGCACTCTCAGAGGCAACACTTAACCCCATGCTTTCGCCCACATCCCGTAAAAAAGGTGCAACGGTTAAGGCCGCAAAAAAACCATACACAACCGTAGGAATGCCTGCCAAAATTTCAAGCGTCGGTTTAGCAAAGGCACGAAAACGTTTGCTAGCATATTCTGATAAGTAGATCGCTGACATTAAGCCTAAAGGCACAGCAATCAATAAGGCAATCAGCGATATTAATAAAGTACCCAAAAATAACGGAATAGCACCGAAAGACCCTGAACCACCTACTTGATCAGCACGAATTGCCGTTTGCGGACTCCACTTCGTACCAAACAAGAATTCACTAGCAGGAACTGATTGAAAGAAATGCAGGGATTCAAACAGCACAGAAAACACAATTCCAACCGTCGTTAATACAGCAATAGATGCACAGCCAATCATTGCCCAACGTACCACTGCTTCCACACGGTTTCTTGCGCGTGTTTCAGGTTTAATCATCCGCCAACTTAACAATAGACCTAGTAAAGCCGCCACCAACACAACCACCGTTTTTGCTAAGCTACTAATATTGTGTAAGCGTTGGTAATGAATCGCCGCATTGCGCTTAACAAGATCAGTTTCATTGCTAATCTGTCCCGCCTCAATAATATTTTTGACCTCATTAATAATGAGACCCAGCTCATCATGGGTCTTTAATTGCATACTGTCTGGCAAGCCTGAAATCGTTAGTGAAGTAACCATAGAGGCACTAAAAGCAGACCAAAGAAACAGGATCAACAAGGCAGGAAGTCCTGCCCAAATAGCCACCATATAGCCATAATAATGCGGGCGTGAATGCAAGTTTCGCCGCCCCTTATGAAGCGTTGATACAGCAATCGAACGCTTATGACCGATAAAATAGCTGAAAATCAGCAAAGCGACTAAGGTAATTAAAAGAGTTTGAAACGGCATTTAACAAGCCTCGATCATTCTATTCGTTCGGCGAGCATCACTCGCCTCTCTGAGAAATTATTTATGTGAAAAGCTATAATTATATTTATTCAGCATCGAGTTTCAGCAGGGCTAATCCTTGAGCAGATGTAGCCATTGCTTTACGTTTTGCAGGCTCTAATGGGATCAAGCCTTTTTCAGTCAAATACCCATCATCGCCCCATGCATCATCATGGGTGAACTCAGCGATAAATTCTTTAATACCAGGTACTTTACCAACATGATCATTTTTCACATAAAAATAAAGTGGACGTGAAATGGGGTATGTTCCATCAGCAATGCTTTCAAATGAAATGGCAACGCCATCAATCGCTGCACCCTTCACCTTATCTGAATTCTGCTCAAGGAAACTAAAACCAAATATGCCGAGTGCCGCAGGATTTTTATCTAGTTTTTGTACAATAAGATTGTCATTTTCACCTGCTTCAATATAAGCACCATCTTCACGAACCGTATGACAAATCGTCTTGTATTTGTTTTTTAATGTCGTTGCTTTTGCTTTATCACCTGCTTGCTTTGCTGCTTTTGAGTCTGTTTTGAGTTGCTTAATCCAATCAAAAGTCTTACAGCCTCCTTCTAGTGCAAGTTCAGCAAATGCATCACGTGTGCCCGATGTGGGCGGAGGGCCTAATACTTCAATCTTAGTCGCGGGTAATGCAGAATTAACATCCTGCCATGTTTTATACGGGTTAGCGATTAACTCACCGTCTTTTTTACTAGGCACTTCTTTAACTAAAGCAAGGAAAATGTCACGACGGGTAAGCTTAAAATCAGGGGCTTTTTTAGCATTTGCAATGGTAATACCATCAAAACCAATATGCACTTCGGTGATTGCGTTAACACCATTTGCTGCGCATTGCTCTACTTCACTTTTTTTAATACGACGCGACGAATTGGTAATATCGGGGGTATCAATACCACCGCCCGCACAAAACAATTTAAAACCACCGCCTGATCCCGTTGATTCAACTTTGGGTGTTTTAAACGTTGTTTTTTTACCGAAGATTTCAGCAACCACGGTTGAAAAAGGATAAACCGTTGAAGAACCAACAATCTCAATATGTGTACGCCCCGCTGCAAAACTACTGGTTGTAGCTCCTGTCACCAAAGCCATCGTGATGAGTAGTGATAACCTTTTCATTATTTTTTGCCTCCATCATTTCAAAGTATGAAGACAGCATAAAACAGTAATATGACAGCTTTATGACAAGCCGTGACTCTATTGCTATTATTTTTGGACTGAACTAATAGCGATACTGTAAAGCAACCGTATAAGCATCACCTTTTTTCTGAATAGTTGCCAATAGGTTTTTATTAACCTTATTGGCAATCAATGCCCCCGTAAACGCACCTGCAATATCAGCCAGCAAATCTTTCTCATTAAAAATGCCACTACCATCATCACTCTTATCATTAGCATCCATTATTTCTTTAATCAATCCTGGCACAGTACCAAGAGCAGTACCATAGGCAATACGTTTTGTGTCAGAATCCAATTTTTTATGTAATATCGTTTCAGCAATATAGCCTGTTACTACTGAGACTCCATAATGAATGGCTTTGTCATTGTCGGCATAGGATCCACTACACAATAATAACACCGTGAATAAAAGACCATACTGCCTTCTTAAAACATTTATTTTTTTACCCATAAATAACATAGCAATGCCCACTCGGTTAGTTTATCTAAAGACCACTATAAGAAGCATAGCCGTTCAAGGTGCTTTCTGTGATAATAATAACGTATTTCAGCATTAGAAAAAGGGTGGAATACACTGATGAGTATCAACAAAAATAGCCACTACCTTGTCACTATAGATGTTCAGATAATTGCGTTCACAGATTAGAAGCATGTTTGAGCGTAGCGAGTTCCTGCTGATTTAAAAATAATCCACATGACTGGCTGACTTCGTTAGTGTGAATATAATTATCTGAACATCTATAAATCATACCTAACACAACAACTAACCGCTGCTGAGACTGTCCATGTTTGTATTACACACCTCTAATAAAATAGATAATTTACTGGAACATATCAGTCAGATATTAGCTACACCGCTAGACAATCCGCTTGCCAAAGAAGTCTTTCTCATACAAAGCCAAGGCATGGAACGTTGGTTGTCACAACAACTTGCACAACGATTTGGTGTATGGGCTAATTTTGACTATCTGTTTCCAGGTAATTTCTTTAATACCATGGCAGAAGCCTTAGGCATTGATTTACACAATCAGGAATTCGGGCGTGATGCTTTATTATGGCGAGTTGAGCATTTATTGCGTGATTTAGATAAGCCTGTTTATGCATCACTCCAAAAATACCTACAAGGCTACTCCGTTGAAATGAAACGCTTTCAACTCGCTCAGCAATTAGCCTATTTATATGATCAATACCAGTTTATGCGCCCTGATTGGGTAGAAAATTGGCAAGCAGGGCAATTAAATACCGAACAAAAAACCGAACAGTGGCAACAAGCTTTTTGGCTAAAACTCACAGAAGATGCCGAGGGTGAAAGTCATGCGCAACTTTGGTTGCAAGCCATGAAAAACTTACAAAACCTTTCAGCAGAAGACATTGCCACAAAGCTCCCTCAACGGGTTTCCGTGTTTGGTATTAATACCATGTCACCGTTTTATTTAAGTTTTCTCCAACATTTATCCGCAGTCATTGATGTGCATTTTTACTTACTCAATCCCTGTGCAGCCTATTGGGCCGATATTGAAACCAAGCGACAACAAGTTAGAAATAAACAAGACGGTGACTCTCTTACCATTGCTAATCCCTTATTAGCCTCACTAGGGCAACAAGGACGGGACTTTCAAAGCTTATTACTTGATTTAACCGAATTCACCGTTGATATTGATAGCTTTGAAGAACATGAACCCAGCAGCATTCTCCAATATGTTAAAAATGATATTTTAAATAACACCATCGAACAACATCGCTTACCCTACGATGACAGCATCCATTTCCACAGTTGTCATTCGCGCATTCGTGAAATTGAAGTTGTCAAAGACCAATTACTTCATGCCTTCACTGAAAACCCTCGTTTAAGCTTGCGTGATGTAGTGATTATGGCACCTGACATTCAAGAATACACACCGTATATTTCGGCGGTTTTTGATCCAAAAACCTATGCTATTGCCGATAAAAGTGGTCGTGCTAATAACGCCGTATTAGATGTATTTTTACGTTTTCTGAGTATTAGCCAAAGCCGTTTAGCATGGGAAAGTGTCTTAGATTTACTTGAAGAACCGCTGATTTATCGTCAATTTGACTTACAAGAAAGCGACTTACCCTTAATTCGTCACTGGATCACGAGCACACAAATTCGCTGGGGAGATTCCGCTGAACATCGTAAGCAACTGGGAGTTATCGACTTTAAAGAAAACACATGGCAAGCAGGTCTAGAGCGTTTATTAATGGGTGTTGCTACCGCTAATGATGATTTTAGCGACCGTATTTTACCCTATACCGATATTGAAGGCTCACAAGCACAAGCATTAGGTGGTTTTTATGATTTTTATCATTTACTCACTAGCGTCATGGGACAACTCAATAAACCGTGTAACTTAGAAACATGGGGACAACGCTTACGTCGTATTGCTAATAACTTGCTCTTTATTGATGAGGATTTTTCCGCTCAACGTGAAGCCTTGCATGACTTATTTGCCAAACTAGAATCCTTTACGATTTTCCATCAAGACGCACTCAGTCTTGGGGTGATTGTCAATTATCTTGATAGTATGGCGAATGAGCAACGCCATTCAACAGGCTTTTTACGTGGGCAAATGACGTTTTGTTCCATGCTACCGATGCGCGCCATTCCGTTCAAAGTTATAGTATTACTTGGTATGAATGAAGGCGTTTTCCCTAAGCTTGATAAAAATTCAGCATTTGATTTATTGGATAATGATTTTCGTAAAGGTGATCGTTCTCGTCGTGGTGATGAACGCTATCAATTTTTAGAAATATTAATTTCAGCACAAGAACGCTTGATTATTACTTACATCGGACAGTCACTAAAAGATAATACCACTATTCCTCCCTCGATTGTTCTTGCCGAACTACAAGAAGTGTTACACAACCATTACGGAGTTTCAGCCGACAAGTTACTCACTCGACACCCCTTACAAGCCTTTAATCAACGTTATTTTGCCCCCAACAATGCTGATAATGCTCATGATGATACAACACTCTTTAGCTATGCCAGCAAAGCCTGTGATATTGCCAAGCATGTACAACAAGCCGCAAAAAAAACACGTTCACAAACAGCCCCCTTATGGTGGCAAGAAAAGCTTGTGATTGAACCACCTGAAATCATTGATTTACATGATTTATTTGATTTCTTTCATGATCCACAACGTCATTTTTTGCACAAACAATTACAGCTTCAACCACAAAGCATTGAGCAACGTACTGAAGATCATGAGCCATTTGCCATCGAAGGTTTAAATCAATATGCCATTCATCAAGAATGGATTGCACGTCGTTTAGAGGGAAAAACAGATGACGACGCTTTTCTGCAACGCCTACTCTCACAAGGACGTTGGCTCAGTTGTCAGCCAGGCATGTTGGAATTTTCCCGTCATCAGGCAGACATTGATGCCTTTGTTGAAAAGATTGAAAACAAGGCCGTTGGACAACGCTTAGCAGCACATGCTGTCGATATGCAAGTGGGTGACTATCGTATGGTAGGAAAATTAAACAACTGCTATGAACAAGCAAGTTTGTTTTATCGTTATGCTGATACTAAGGTATCAGATGTCATGCAAGCATGGTTGCATCATTTATTATATCAACAGTTTCAGCATACACATGGGCATAAACCAAAGGATAAAGAAACCTGTTTAATTACCAAAGATATCGAGTGGGATTTTATACCCTCCCATCAGCAAGAGGCTGAGCAGCATTTAACACACCTGATTCAATACTATCTACAAGGTCAGTCACACCCCAATACGCTCTTATTACCTGCCAGTTATGCATGGTATACACAAAAAATAGCGTCAAAAGCACGTACTAAACCGTTACAAAAAGCCAAAGCCGCTTTTGAAAAAGCCGTCAAATACGACAAAAGCTGGCAATTACTCTATAGTAATGAAGCTAGTGAACTATTGCTCAACGAACAATTTGAAGCAATTTCAGAGAGCCTAATGCGCCCTATATGGGAGGCTAAAAAAATATAAGCCTCTACTCTTATTATTTTTTCTCAGGATTCACTAACTCAACTTCACCTTGATTAACAATAATTTGCTCCGCAAGCGTTTGCTTTAAAGTCGCAATATGCTTTGCTTTAATGGTACGAATATAATTACGCAGTTCAGCTAATGAAATACCACCTGTTTGCAATGCTTTTAAATCACCCTCAGGTGAAAAAACTAAATACGTTGGTACTCCCGACAATCTTTTTTTTGCCACCTTATTAAGATAAGCATCAAAATCAACAATATCTATTAATAACGTTGGAAAATCAATATCAAAACGTTTGACGACTTGTTTCGTCTTAGCAATATTTTCATCCAACGAAATTCCTACTAAGGTTGCATCAGAAAATGTTTTCTGCGCCTTAACCATTTCAGGCATTGTTTTCATACAAATAGCACACTTAGAATGCCATGCTTCAACAATCGTCCATTTACCATTGCCTACATAGTCAGAAAGTTGAACAGATTTGCCATTAATTGTTGTCATTGTTGAAGCAAACGCACCTGCCGAAAGAGAGCCAAAGAGAAAAAGGCTGGCCAAGGTCGTTTTCATGTTTCTGGTCATAAGTTACATCCAAATGTTTCAATTTTTATTTGTCGAGTAGAGCATAGAATTACTTATAATATATAAGAGCAAAGTCTATTACTTCTAGCTACTATCCTACATAGCATTTAAGTTAAATCAGAAGAAGAGTAATGAAAGAGAGAGATAAAAACAAAAGTGCAAAAAAAAACCAATAAAACGACTAGCAAAAATACTTCTAACAAAATAATAAAGACGTTGTAGGGCGGATAAGGTACGCCATCCGCCGCATGGCTATGTAGCATGGTGGATGGCGTACCTTATCCACCCTACGAAGTTATACTTTATTTGTTAAAATAATTATAATCATCTGCTTATCGTTACCAATGGCTCTTTCAAAACACTAAATTTAATAGGAATATAGACTAAATTTTACGGTTATTAAAATATATTTTAGCTTATTTTATAATGCAATATTATAACCACATTACTTATTCAGCTTTCATGTTAATACAAAATATATGGTTAGTTTTAATTTCACTATTAATTTCACATTGAAAAAAATTAATTTATTTTCATCCTTACACGAAAAAACTAAGTTCCCCTATAACCTACTGATTTTATGTGCATAAAAATTACCACATCACGACAGGCCATCACACATAAACCACCTATGTGCTTGGTTTTCATTATTTTTGTTTCATCATCCTGTAAGCCCCACTTATGATATAAATCATAGCTACTGCTAAAATAATAACACCCTCTTTAATAAATAGCATTATTTTAGTTATTAATATTATAAGAATAACTAATTTAAAACGATGAAAAAACAATAATACACCTCATGTGCCTATTCATTTACCTCCTTACCAAAGCTGCTTATGCCCACTCACTTTAACGCCTTTATCACGCCGCTAAAAAAAGGTACAAACCTCATTGAAGCCAGTGCAGGAACAGGTAAAACCTATTCCATTGCCATGCTAATTCTACGTTTTGTCGTTGAAAATCAGTTTGAGCTAGAAAAATTATTAGTAGTAACCTTCACCAAAGCCGCAACTCAAGAATTACGTGATCGTATTCGCGCACGTCTCGCAGAGGCAAAACAGCTTTTTGCTGAGTATAATCAACACAAGCACCCCGTAACATCCAGCGATAGCAACCTGCTTGCATGGGCTAAAGGCATTGAAGACAAAGTAGCTGCTGTCAAAAGCCTAGAACTCGCATTGGCTGATATTGATCATGCCAATATTTTCACTATCCATAGTTTTTGCCAAGGCGTGCTGCGTCATCATGCCTTAGAAGGTGGACAGCTATTTGATTCTGCATTAGCGGATAATGTCGATGAACTACAACAACAAATAGCCGAAGATTATTGGCGACAACACGTTTACCAACGTTCCTTTCGTGAAGTTGGCTTGCTTCGTGCAAGTTTTATGACCCCCGCTGCCTTACTTGCCAGTGTTAAAAAACTTCCCATGAATAGCATGGTTTATCCGCAAGGTTTAGTGTTAGATGATTGTTTAACAAAACTCATCGCTAATCTACCCTTATTGAGTACCCTTAATAATGAGCTGTTTGTACCACTAACCACCAGTATTAATAATGACCCCAGTAAATTCAAAAAGGACTTTTTAACTAATGTAGAAACACATAGCCAAGAACTCAGCGCATGGCTAAACGATGCAAGAACGAACTTCTCCATGGCTGCTTTACAAACTTTTTCCTACACAGGCATTACTGAAAAGGGCTTAAATGGCAATAAATTTAAAAAAACCAAAGCCCTCAGCAGTGAAGAACGCAAAGAGGAATTTCTAAGCGAACAAGGTATCAATACCCAAGCCATTGATGCCTTGCAAAAAAGCATTGAAACAATCCAACTAGCCTTCCGCTTAGGCTTACATCATTTTCTAAAAACAGAAATGGAAAAACGCCAACAGCGTGAAAACATTATGTCGTTTGATGATCTCATCTTACGTTTATCCCATGCCTTACAAGGTGAAAAAGGGACTGAATTGCGTGAAGTGCTACAACAACAATATCGAGCAGCACTTATTGATGAGTTTCAAGATACTGACCAAGAACAATGGCATATTTTTTCCACCTTATTTTCCAGTCCACACCATTATTTGTATTTAATTGGTGATCCCAAACAAGCAATTTATAAATTTCGGGGGGCTGATATTTACTCTTATCTAGGCGCGCAACAACGAGCTGACCGCGATTATAGCCTTGACACCAACTGGCGTTCGCATCGTCACGTCATTGCCGCCTGTAATCACTTATTTGATGTTGATGATCCGTTTAAAATTCATGCTATTCGTTATCAAGCCGTTAATGCTGGCAAACAGGGTGATTATTTACTCCAACCCAAACAAGCCTTACAAAAGCTCGTCTTATGGCAGTTAGACGAAAACCCTGACACAAAAACGGGCTACTGGACAAGTGGCAAAGCCAAGACGGTCATCTGTCAACATACAGTACAAGAAATAACCAAATTACTCACTGCAAACCCTGAGATCAGCATTAATACCGAGAGCAATACTAATACCAAAAGCAATACCACACTCAACCCACGTGATATCGCCATTCTCGTACGTGGCAACCAAGATGCATTAATGTACCAACAAGCCTTACAAACACAGGGCATTCCCGCAGTCCTTAATGCACGTACTTCTGTCTTTTCAACGCATGAAGCGGTACAACTTTTTCATTTACTAGATGCCATTGCCGAGCCAAGTAATCGACAAAAATTACGGTATGTGATGACCTTTGCATGGTTTGGTATGGATGGCAAAGCATGGTACCAACAAACCCAAGACGAACGTTTGCTTAATGAATGGCTGATGCGCTTTTTGCAATATCGTAGCCAATGGCAACAAGAAGGCGTAATGGCAATGATGCGCCAACTGATGCATGATTATTCTGTCCATCAACATATTGCTCACTTCACTGATTTCGAGCGACAAGTTACCAACCTTTATCATTTGATTGAGCTATTACAAGATGTCGCATTAAAAGAACGGCTTGGCTTATTAAAAAGTCTCTACTGGCTACAAACCGCCATCCAAGAATCCACCGACAAAATAGGCGATGGCTCAGAATTACGCCTAGAAAGTGACGAAGATGCGGTGAAAATCGTGACTATACACAGCTCCAAAGGACTAGAATATCCCATTGTATTCTGCCCTGACTTATGGAATGAAGGTAAAAAAACCAAAGAATCCATTGTTGTTTGCCATGAAGATGGCGCACTCATCGCTGACATTGGCAGTAACAAAATGGAGCAGCGTCATCAACAAGCCTTACTCGAATCACAAGCCGAAGATTTACGTTTACTCTATGTTGCCATTACACGCGCCCAATACCGCTGTTATATTGTTTGGGCAAATGTACGCTCCAGCAAAGCCAAAAACCAATCCGCATTAGCGCATTTGCTCCGCCAGCAAACAGGCAACGATTGGGATGAACGCCTACGCAATTTAGCCAATAAAAAAGACGGCAAACTATTTAGCTATCAACGCTTAAGCAGTGAATTAGAGCCACTGCCACCCTACCAAGCACAAGAAAACAATGCTTCTCTTGTCGCTCGCTCCTTCAAGGGCGAATTTAAACTCGATTGGCAAATGAGTAGCTATAGCGGCTTAGCCTATTTAAGCACACACGATATTCCTGAAGACCTAAGCAACGATAAAGTACAAGAAACATATCTAGAAATTAAAGACCCACAAAATGACACAAGCGTCACAGATACCGAAGAAAACACACTCCCCATGCTCCCCAAAGGCGCACATACAGGCAATGTTGTGCATGATTTATTAGAGCATAACTCTTTCTCCGTCTTAGCATTACAGAGTGCGCATAAAGATGAGACTGCGTATGAACACTACCTTGCCACACAAGAAAAAGCCTGTTTACGTTATGGCTTAGAGCCAACGGAAAATGCTGATTTACTCAATACACTCTTACAACAAACCGTCACCACTGCCTTATCCCCTGATGATCATAATTTTACCCTTGCCAATCTTAAGGACGATCAATGCTTAAAAGAAATGCCGTTTTACTTTGCTGTTGACCAGCTCAACACACTGAATATTAATCAAGCGTTGCAAGGCAAAGAAGCCTTTCAGCCTTTAACCTATAAAACCATTAAAGGTCAGTTGACGGGCTTTATTGATTTAATTTGTGAATATCAAGAGCGTTATTACGTGATGGATTACAAAACCAATTACTTGCCTGAGTACAGCCAACAAAATATGCTACATTCCATGACTGAGCATAATTATGGATTACAATATTGGCTGTATAGCGTTGTATTACATCGTTATTTACAACAACGTTTAGCAGATTATAATTTTGAGCAGCATTTTGGTGGAGTACGCTATTTATTTGTGCGGGGTATGCAAACAAACGAACCCATGTCAGGCGTGTATTATTACCAACCTGATGAGGCAACGATTGAAGCCTTAGCCGCCGCCTTAGTGGGATAGTATTTATGCATAAGAAAGACAACGCTAATGAAAAAAATCTTACCAGCCTTGAACAAAACAGCTCTCGCTTAGGCAGCGCAGTCGCACATTTTTTAAGCCAGCGCAGTGGCTTAACTGGCGAACAACAAAACCGTTTTAATATACTACTCAAACACTTATCCGCAGCCTTAAGAAGCGGTCATACCTGCCTACTGATTACCGACGACGATGCCACTTTGTTACAACAAAGCAAACTCGTTTCACCCGATAACGATACGCCCTTAGTGGTTGATGCCTCGCGTTTATACTTTCAGCGTTATTGGCACTATGAATGCCATATTGCCCAGCATATTCAACAAAAAATCAAAACACCTCAGCC
>DRMA01000117.1 GCA_011375245.1 Thiothrix sp.
GTGATTTTTTTCTGATCAAGCCTGCAACTATACAAAATATTTACCAAGCCTTACGCACTATCTATACAGGTTCTATTGGCATTGAATATATGCATATTATGAACACCGAGGAAAAATGTTGGTTGCAAGCACACTTTGAGTCATGCGAAGCACAAGGACGATTTAGCACAGCAGAAAAGCTTGAGTTATATAAGCAATTAGTGGCAGCAGAAACCTTTGAACGTTACTTACATACGCGTTATGTTGGACAAAAAACATTTTCACTTGAAGGGGGGGAAAGTTTAGTCCCCTTATTGCATTGTCTTAACGACCATGCAGGTAAACATCACATCAAAGAGTTAAGCATTGGTATGGCACATCGTGGTCGTTTGAATGTGTTACATAATGTATTAGGTAAACCTCCAATAGAACTGTTTTCTGAGTTTGAAGGCGCGCAAGAACATGAAGGCTATGCAGGAGATGTCAAGTATCATAAAGGCTACAGTGCTGATATCCAAACCTCAGGCGGTATGTTGCGTATTGCGGTTGCGTTTAATCCATCTCATTTGGAAATTATTTCTCCTGTTGTTGCGGGACATACACGTGTTCGTCGAGATATTAGGCAGGCAGATAATACTGACAATACTGATGAAGCATTAGCAATTATGATTCATGGTGATGCCGCTTTTGCAGGGCAGGGGGTCGTGATGGAAACGTTGAATATGTCACAAACCCGTGGTTTTTCAATCGGTGGTACTATTCATATTGTGATTAATAATCAGATTGGCTTTACGACAAGCACCCATGCTGATAGTCGTAGCACCTATTACCCAACAGATGTTGCGAAAATGGTCAATGCGCCGATTCTACATGTGAATGGTGATGATCCTGAAGCGGTTGTTTATACTGCGCAATTAGCGTTGGAGTATCGCTTACGTTTTAAAAAAGATATTGTTATTGATTTGGTGTGTTATCGTTTGCGTGGGCATAATGAGGCGGATGAACCCTCATTAACACAGCCACTAATGTATCAAGCAATACGCAGCAAGCTAACCACATGTCAGCTTTATGGTAACCGTTTAATTGAAGCAGGCATTTTGTCTGAGCAACGGGCAAAGGCAGCGATTACTGATTACAAAACAAGATTGGAAAAAGGACATTCCCTATGTAACGTGCTGGATATTAATAGTATTCCTGAAAAATATCAGGTTAACTGGGATACCTATAAAAACCGTCATTGGACTGATCCCGCTGATACGACATTTGATGCCTCATTATTTAATATCTTGGCACGTCGTTGTTTTTCGCTGCCAGAAGGGTTTATTGCCCATGAGCGTTTGCAAAAAATATTAACTCTGCGACAGAATATGCTCCAAGGTAACAAACCAATAGACTGGGGCTTTGCTGAAAATATGGCTTATGCGACCCTATTATCAGAAGGCTATGATGTACGTTTGAGTGGACAAGATAGTGGTCGTGGTACATTTTCCCATCGTCATGCGGTATATCACCATCAACATAAACTACAGTCATGGATACCCTTGCAGCATCTGACCCCTGATCAGGGGCAGTGTACGATTACTGATTCACTTTTATCAGAGGAGGCAGTCTTAGCCTTTGAGTATGGTTATGCAACTTCTGCTCCTGAAGTGTTGGTTATTTGGGAAGCTCAGTTTGGTGATTTTGCCAATGGCGCACAAGTGGTTATTGACCAGTTTATTAGCTCAGGTGAACAGAAATGGGAACGTCTATCAGGGCTTACTTTATTCTTGCCACATGGTTATGAAGGTATGGGGGCTGAGCATTCATCAGCACGTATAGAACGTTATTTGCAACTCTGTGCTGAGCACAATATGCAGGTTTGTATACCCACAACTCCTGCACAGATTTACCATTTATTGCGGCGGCAAATGATTCGTCCTTATCGTAAACCACTTATTGTTTTTACACCTAAAAGTTTACTGCGTCATCCTCGGGTAACGAGTAGTTTGGAAGAGCTTTATCAAAGTGCATTTCATCCTATTTTAGATGATGAATTATTGCAAGATAAAACGCTTGTTAATCGTATTATTTTATGTAGCGGTAAAGTCTATTATGATTTATTAGCCCGACGTGAACAAGAATATATTATTGATGTCGCTTTGTTGCGTATTGAGCAGTTGTATCCATTTCCAAAAAATCGTATGCATAAGTTGTTGAGTGCATATGTGAATGCAAGTGAGTTAGTATGGTGTCAAGAAGAGCCTTTGAATCAAGGTGCGTGGGATGGTATTAAACATCGCTTTAGAAATTGCAATCAAGGTGATGGTATTTTTTGTATTAGCCGTCCGAGTTCTGCAGCAGCAGCAACAGGCTCAAAAAAAGAACATCAGCAACAGCAACAAGTATTAATAGAAACGGCATTACGCGTGGAGCCTTCTTATGACGATTGAGATTCGTGTACCTGAGTTACCAGAGTCTATTGCGGATGCAGTAGTGGCATCATGGTTAAAGCAACAAGGTGAATATGTTGACAATGAAATGCCTTTATTGGAGTTGGAAACAGATAAGATTGTGTTAGAAGTGCCTGCACCTGCGAATGGTATTTTAGAAAAAATACTTTGCCAACAAGGTGATACGGTTGTTGCTGGTGATGTACTTGCTTTATTTAAGCCACATGAAAAGAAAGATAAAACAGTAGACAAAAAAAACGATGTAGGAAGTATTGTACAGAATGCCAGTCCCTCCGTTAGAAAAATGATGTATGCACAAGGTATTTCTGCTGCTCAAGTAACTGCAACGGGTGAAAAAGGACGTATTTTAAAGCATGATATTGAAGCAGTTAATAATCAAACTCATGCTCATGAAAATGCTCAGCAGAATAATAAATCCTCTGTTATAAGTGTTGGTGAGCAACGTAAGGAACGGCGTGTTCCCATGTCAAGACTGCGTCAACGTGTTGCGGAGCGTTTACTACAGGCGCAACATAATGCCGCCATACTAACAACATTTAATGAAGTTGACTTAAGTGATATCACCCGTTTGCGTAAGACATACCAAGAGCGCTTTCAACATGCTCATGGAGCAAAATTGGGTTTCATGTCTTTTTTTGTGAAAGCCGCTACAGAAGCTTTGAAGCGTTTTCCTGAGGTTAATGCACGGATTGAAGGCAATGATATTATTTATCAAGGCTTTTATGATATTGGTGTTGCTGTTTCTAC
>DRMA01000118.1 GCA_011375245.1 Thiothrix sp.
CTTGCTCATTGTTCCCGTTTCAACATTAATGCATCGTCTTGCACCCTGCGATTTTGTCACTACACACACATTATTACTTGAAACAGGTGATACCTTAGATATTGATTTATTACGTCAAGAACTGGAACAATCAGGCTATCGTCATGTGAGCCAAGTACTTGAACATGGTGAATATGCGACGCGCGGTTCATTAGTTGATCTTTTTCCAATGGGAGCTGACCAGCCTTATCGTATTGATTTATTTGACGATGAAATCGAAACTATTCGTATTTTTGACCCTGAAACACAACGCAGTCAAAAGCAAACATCCTCTGTAGAACTTCTACCTGCCCATGAGTTCCCTCTAACAAAATCAGGTATTAAAACCTTTCGCCAACACTATCGCACCCATGTTGACGGCGATTTAATGCAAAGCATTATCTACAATAATATTGGTGAAGGCATTGCACCCACAGGAATTGAGTACTATTTACCATTATTTTTTGAAAAAACAGCAACCTTATTTGATTACCTACCCAAAAAGGCATTGATTATCCAATCCGATGCACTCACCACCGCAGCAGAAACATTTAGCAAAACCATACAAGAGCGCTATGAACAACGCAGACATGACACTGAACGCCCCTTACTTCCACCAAAAACATTATTCTTAAGTGTCAATGAACTACACAGAAAACTCACCCACTATCCTTGTATTACTACATATATCTTTAAACAAGAACAAGGCTGCCATAACTATCAAACAACATCCTTACCCTCTTTATTAATTCAACCTCGTGCTGAAACACCATTATTCTTACTCAAACAATACTTACAACAGCATCAAGGTAGAATTTTATTCACCGCAGACTCAGCAGGACGTAGAGAAGAGCTTATCAGCCTGTTAAATGATAATAACTATAGAGTGAGCAGTGTAGAAAGTTGGCAACAGCACCTACAATCAGAAGCTGCAATGAATGTTGTTGTCGCTCCACTGAGTGAAGGCTTGGCATTCAGCCCTATTGATGAACATCAAAGTAACAAGAAAAACAGCACAACGACTATTATTCCTGAGACCTTATTAATTGGTCAGCAAATACAACAAAATCGCCGCCGTAAAAAACCAACACGTGATGCGGATGCCATTATCCGCAATCTAACCGATCTCAATGAAGGCGCACCTGTTGTCCATGAAGAACATGGCGTTGGTCGTTACCAAGGCATGCGTACGATTAAAACAGGCAGTTTAGAAGCAGAATATCTCACTTTAGAATATGCCAAAGGCGATAAACTCTTTGTACCTGTTTCCTCACTACATTTAATTAGTCGCTATACAGGCACAAGCCCTGAAAACGCGCCATTACATAAACTGGGTACCGACCAATGGGACAATGTACGCAAAAAAGCAGCACAAAAAGCGCATGATGCCGCCGCAGAGTTACTTGAAATACACGCACGTCGTGCTGCTCAAAGAGGTCATGCCTTTCCTATAGATGCTATCGAATATGCTCATTTTGCTAACGCATTCCCCTTTGAAGAAACACCTGATCAACTCCGTACTATTGAAGCTGTAACCGAAGATATGGCATCCGTACAACCAATGGACAGAGTTGTTTGTGGTGATGTTGGCTTTGGCAAAACTGAGGTCGCGATGCGTGCAACATTTGTTGCTGCCAATGCAGGCAAACAAGTAGCCGTCATTGCCCCTACAACCTTATTAGTCCAACAACATGTTAAAAACTTTCGTGATCGTTTTGCTGATTGGCCATTCAAAATTGACTCCTTATCCCGTTTTCGTACTCCCAAAGAAACTCGTGAAGCACTAAAAAAACTAGCCAGTGGGCATATTGATATTGTCATTGGTACCCATAAATTATTGCAAAAGGATGTGCATTTCAAACAATTAGGTCTAGTAATTATTGATGAAGAACACCGTTTTGGCGTACGACATAAAGAACAACTAAAAAAACTGCGTGCCAATGTTGATTTGCTGACACTCACTGCAACCCCAATACCACGTACACTTAATATGTCATTATCAGGTTTACGTGATCTATCTATTATTGCCACACCACCTGTTGCCCGCAACTCCATTAAAACCTTTGTTACACAATGGGACAAAGCACTGATACAAGAGGCTTGTGCTAGAGAATTATCACGAGGTGGACAAATTTACTTCTTGCACAATGAAGTCAAAAGCATCGAAAAAATGACAAAAGACCTAAAAGACATGTTGCCAAATACGAATATTCGTTTTGCTCATGGACAAATGCCTGAGCGTGAACTTGAGGGCATTATGCAAGATTTTTATCATCAACGTTTTCATATGCTGGTGGCAACAACCATTATCGAAAGCGGTATTGATGTTCCTACTGCCAACACCATTATTATCAATAAAGCTGATAAACTTGGCTTAGCACAATTACATCAAATTCGTGGACGTGTTGGACGCTCACATCATCGCGCTTACGCTTATCTTATTGCGCCTCCTGTTAAGCTCCTTACTGCTGACGCTAAAAAGCGTCTGGAAGCCATTGAATCGCTAGAAGACCTTGGTGTTGGTTTTACCCTTGCATCGCATGATTTAGAAATACGTGGCGCAGGTGAATTATTGGGTGAAGATCAAAGTGGTCAAATACAAGAAATTGGCTTTTCACTTTACAATGACTTGCTTGAACGAGCAGTAAAAGCACTCAAATCAGGACAACTACCGCAACTTGATAGACCTGCAAAAGACATTACCACGGTGGAAATTGGCGCTCCTGCATTAATTCCTGATGACTACTTGCCTGATGTACATAACCGCCTAATTTTATACAAACGCATCGCCTCAGCAGAAACCCAAGCTTCATTACGAGAGTTACGGGTAGAAATCATTGACCGCTTCGGTCTTATTCCACAGCCTACTGCCAATCTTTTTACGGTTACAGAACTAAAACTTGAAGCTGCTGCACTAGGGATCAAAAAACTTGATTTATTCGCAGAAGGCGGACGTATTCTCTTTCATGAACAGCCTATGATTGATGTTGGTAAATTAATAGAACAAATTCAAAAACGACCATGGGCACTTAAACTGAATGGGCAGGATAAACTTAATTTTGAGTACGAAGAAAAAGAAGATATTGACGAGCGTGTTATATGGATAAAGAAGCTTTTTGCTGATTTAGCACCATAATAGTTATAAACCCCATAATAAAACTATAGACGTTCAGATAATTATGTTCACACTTTTTGTTCCAGCCAGTCATGTGGATTATTTTTAAATCAGCAGGAACTCGCTACGCTCAAACATGCTTCTGATTAAAAAATAACACACATGACTGGCTTCCCGTTTTTGCACGCAATTATCTGACTCTCTACATATAAACTTAAGATATAAGATAATTATGCTTGTTTTTCATGCAAAAAAAACAAGATCAAAGGGCTATAATAAAAATACATTTTTTTCAGTACGTTGCTAATTCATAACCTATTATGAATAAATTTTTTTGATCATAATTCAAAATGATCCTGCCTCAAGGAAACCTAAAATGTCCCGATTATTACGCATTATTATTTTTATTATTATCGTTTTATTACTCATTTTTTCTGGCTTCCGTTGTAGCCAAACCATTCCTAATGGTAGTAAAGCAACTGCTAACTTTATCGAAAAAAACCAACCAGAAAAAGAAAACGCTCCAAGCATTAAAAATGCTAACAGTGACGAAATAGTAAAAAATGATGCCAATCAACTAATAAAAACAACATTAGCAGTAGATGAAGCAACAAAAAATACTGAATATAGCAATGACGATCAAACCGCGCCTGATAAAAGCATTGAAGCCAAAGAAACCCCTTTAAAACCCGCAGCAACAGGGCAAATAAAACCAGCTAATAAAAAAGGTAGCGATCCTACAAAAGAAAACTACGAAACAAAAGAATCTACAAAAAAGAAAGAGAATACCGATGAAAAAACTAATACAGCAGCAATAACAGCGGGTTCATCCATTATTTTGAAAGGCGTTAGCTTTGCATCAGGTTCTGAAAAACTGATAAGTTCATCTATTACCATTCTTAATGAAGTTACTAAAACCCTGAAAGAAAAATCAACACTGCATATTGAAATTGCTGGTTATACCGATAACCAAGGTAACGCTGTTGCTAATACTAAGCTTTCTCAATTACGTGCGGATCAAGTAAAAGCTTATCTTGTGACACAAGATATACAAGCTGACCGTATCAGTAGCAAAGGCTATGGTGCTAGTTCTCCCATTGCCAGTAATAATACAAAAACAGGTCGTGAACAAAATAGACGAGTTGAAATTCATGTCAAATAACGTGTGATTTCACGCAATTTCCACAATCCAAAAAAAAAGCACTTATCGGGGATAATGAT
The DNA here is from genome assembly GCA_011375245.1 of Thiothrix sp. GTDB lineage: Bacteria > Pseudomonadota > Gammaproteobacteria > Thiotrichales > Thiotrichaceae > HyVt-477. The sequence goes on from DRMA01000118.1 coordinate 4,355, forward strand.
AAGTGCTTGATAATACAGGTGGCTATGCCGAGATTCGAACTTGGGACCCCATCATTATGAGTGATGTGCTCTAACCAGCTGAGCTACATAGCCATAGTGCGGCACATTATAAAGTGGAATTTAAAACTGTCAATCATAATTGGTAGTAATTACTAAATTACTACCAATATCTTGCAAGATATTGGAAAACTTATTGGTAACGTCGATAAACCCAAAAAATGCCTGTAGTAAAAAAGATCGCTAAAAAAACCAACATAACCGCAATATAAGCAAATAAATCAGGAGCCTTCATCATCATACTCATTAACGATTCTTCATAATAAAAAAACCATTGATGCCCATCTGGAAAAACTAAGGTATGCAGCTTATAAAATATCTTTTCTGCTCCAATAGCCAATACAGCTAAAATAATAAGCGGAAGTGCAAACACATAAGGTAGTAAAGAAACAGTAAATACATCCACTTGCGATCTACGCTGTATAACAACAGAGCCTAACCAAATAAACAAAGCTCCCCATGCTAACCATTTCATTTTGTCATATAAATTCGCAACATCTTGTAAATGAAGAATTTCTGCGTTAGTGAGTAAGCTTATCTCTGTACCTTTTTTTGTGTGGTAAGTTAATTCTGCCAACCCTTCACCGTGTTGATGAAGACTTGTCACAATACCGCTAAATAATGCCAGATGCTCAGCGCGTGAACTTTGATCAAAATCAGGTTTAATCTTATTCTTAGACGCAAACACGACGATATTATCTCCAATCCCCGCATAATCATAAAGCAGTGGATAAGCAAAGTTAACCTTTGCTAACATCATCCAACTAACGGCTAATGCAATAAAAAAAGTAGATAGTAAAAAAACCAACCACTGAATATGTAACCCGTATTTTTTTATAGATATAAACCTAGCCATAAAACCTTATTAAGAATTATTTTACATTTTTGGGATAAAGAGTCTAACAACTCATTCTTAGGAAGGCTATAATCTCCCGCCTGTTATTCATCTTAACCCGTTTATAGCTATAGGTTCTGCCATGTCAATATCACAAACATCATCTATCAATAAAGTAGTTCTTGCCTACTCAGGTGGCTTAGATACTTCCATTATCGTCAAATGGCTCCAAGAAACCTATAATTGTGAAGTCGTTACCTTCACTGCTGATGTAGGTCAAGGTGAAGAAATAGAACCCGCGCGCGCTAAAGCCGAAGCAATGGGGATTCGTGAAATTTACATCGAAGATTTACGCGAAGAGTTTGTTCGCGATTTTGTCTTCCCCATGTTTCGCGCTAATGCTATTTACGAAGGCGAATATTTACTGGGCACTTCCATTGCCCGTCCGCTTATTTCCAAGCGTTTAATTGAAATTGCCACTGAAACAGGCGCTGATGCTATTTCTCATGGTGCAACAGGCAAAGGCAACGATCAAGTACGCTTTGAACTAGGTGCTTATGCACTAAAACCAGGTATACAAATTATCGCACCATGGCGTGAATGGGATCTCAGTTCACGTGAATCATTGATGGCTTATGCTGAGCGACATCATATTCCTGTTGAACAAAAACGCGGTACTAAATCGCCTTATTCGATGGATGCTAACCTACTTCATATTTCTTATGAAGGCGGCCCCTTAGAAGATCCTTGGACAGAAGCAGAAGAAGATATGTGGCTATGGTCAACATCGCCTGAACAAGCACCAGATACACCAACCTATATCGACATAGACTATAAAAAAGGCGACCCTGTTGCCATCAATGGTGAAGCCTTATCCCCTGCTACTCTACTTACAACGTTGAATAAACTTGCTGGCGACAATGGGATTGGTCGCCTTGATATCGTTGAAAACCGTTATGTGGGCATGAAATCACGTGGCTGTTACGAAACGCCAGGTGGCACCATTATGCTTGCTGCCCATCGTGCTATCGAATCGATCACGATGGATCGTGAAGCCATGCATCTTAAAGATGAATTAATGCCCCGTTATGCAAAAACGATCTACAACGGTTATTGGTGGAGTCCAGAGCGTAAAATGATGCAGCAAATGATCGATGCCTCACAAATACATGTTAATGGTAGTGTACGCGTAAAACTATATAAAGGAGCTGTCACTGTCGTAGGACGAAAATCAGATACAGACTCTTTATTTGATGAAAATATTGCTACCTTTGAAGACGATCAAGGTGCGTATGATCAAAAGGATGCTGCTGGCTTTATTAAGCTCAACGCCTTACGCCTTAGAATTGCTGCAATGAAAGGTCGATAGTCGATAGGACAAATAATGCCAGAACAAGAACAACGTATTACAGAGCTAGAAATAATGCTGATGCAGCAAGAAAGCACACTTGAATCATTGAGTGATACACTGTATCAGCAGCAACGCACAATCCAAATGCTTGAACAACGCATTGAGAAACTTGATAAGCGTATCAGTAGCTTACACACCTCAGCAGTGACTGATGAAGCCAATGAAACACCACCACCACATTATTAATGCATCTCGCCATTAGTGCCAATAAGGATTATCAGCAACGTGCTATACAACTTGCTAATAATTATCAACTACCACTCTTAGCCAATTACCCAACGGTTAAACCTGACTTTTTATTGCATTATGATGAAACAGGTCTTAGCTTATCATCAGCTAAACAAAACCGTAGCGAAAAACCACTACATATTGATTTTCTAGCAGGGAAAAGCCGACATCGCCGTTTATATGGCGGCGGGAAAGGGCAGCAATTAGCAAAAGCGATTGGTTTACATAAAATAAAACAGCCACATGTGATTGATGCTACTGCGGGCTTAGCAAAAGATGCCTTTGTACTGGCAACACTGGGCTGTACTGTTACCTTAATTGAGCGCACAACACCCATTTATTTATTGCTGAACGATGCCTTAGAAAGAGTTCAACAATCGAATGACGAACATGTCAAGCAAATCAGCTCACGTATGACATTGTTACATCATAATAGCCAGC
>DRMA01000119.1 GCA_011375245.1 Thiothrix sp.
CTGTTTTTTCATCAAATCGCCACTTTGCAATCAAATCAAATATTCGTTTATAACCATAAAGTTTCGCAGGAAATAAATTTTGTGCATCAGGTACTGTTTCTCGTAATGAGTTCTCATCTAATAAACTGCCATAGGAAAATATCCTAATCATACGCATATCACATCCTTTTCATTTATCTTATAATAATCATTTAATAATATTTTAATATAGTTTATTAAGGACGATAATCCATTCGATACTGAATCAATACAATTAACAAAATACCAAGATATAACCACAACGTTCCTAACAACCATAATGACAAAGGAACACTTAAATAATAGCTTCGCATTCCTAACATATAATACAATGCCCCATTAAATACGGTTCGTGTTGAGTATGTCCTATGGTGATACTTACCATCTAAATCATGAATACAAAGAATGAAACTTGCTTTATTATAGTAACGAATCGCTAAGGAAAAACTAAAAAAAGAAACAAACAACGACACCATAAGAAAAAGCAGTTTAAACCGCAAAAAATCAACCGCTATATCCTCACTCAGAGAAAAATAATTATGGCTTAGTGCAATCGGTATAAGGTCATCAGGCTTAAGTACAAAACTCAGTACACCTAATGCTAATAAAGAAGCTGTTGATGCTAAAAAAGCAGCAGACATTGACCAATTACGCAATGTCTGCACGGCAAGAATATGCTCCTTGCTTTTCAATATACTGAGTACCCATGCCTTACGGGTTGCATTATAAGTACCAATGGCTGTTTCCAATGGATATTTCCGCACTCGATAATACAAATAAGCATAGTAAGCTGCCCAAATAATAAAAGCGGGAAACGAATAAAAAATAACGTCATGCAAGCCCATAACCCATACTCCCCTTAACTTTAGCTTGGTTTAATACTCTGCGGATGTTGGATATGATCATTGGGATCAAAACGGTTTTTAAAACCCCTTAAACGCTCATAACTCTCTCCATAATACGCTTGCTCCCAATTTGGCAAATCTATATCAGGGTAATTACGATAATGACGTGTTACTCCTGCTTTCAGAAACGCTTGCTGAATATTTTGCACCTTTGTAGCTGCTTTTGCACCTTGGCTTTCTCTATCATAATAAACCTGCAACTCACCTAAAAAGCCAAACTGTCGATGTGGATAAGCAGCACTATCCGTCTTTTCCTCGTTAGCAATCTCTCCACCCAAGGTATTAATTTGTAAAAGTGTCGTCATCCCCTGCTTCTTCTGTATCATTGCAGCAATGGTTTGGAAAACCGATGCAATATCATCAAACCCCTTATAATAGCCTCCTGACACATTTTTAAAAAACAATGGATCAGGACGACCTTTATATGCATTTAAAGCCTTCAATAACGGTCTCTTTCTCGCTGAAGCACGCTTGTCTGCTTTTGCATTGAGTTTACTAACAATTATCTTCAATGCTGAACTCTCTTTTTCTTCTGTATTGGTAACCAGCACGGTCAACGTTTTACCGTTTAAGATATATGAGCCATAACAACTACGCGGCAAGGTTTCCATAGCAGAAAACCACATCTTAGCCAGTTCTTCCGCTTTTTTTGGCGTTAGCTTATAAAACTTAAACACGTAACTGGTAAAATTCTTTGGCGCAACAACTGTCTTAAACGTCAGTTCGGTAATCACCCCAAAATTACCATTTCCTCCCCCTCGACAAGCCCATAATAAATCAGGATTATCATCCGAATTATGCATATTGCCTTCGCCATCAACCATCTTCACCTTGGTCAAATGATCACAGGTTAAGCCATGTTCACGAGAGAAAAAGCCATAACCGCCACCCAAGGTTAATCCTGCAACCCCAACACCACCACAAGATCCTGCGGGAAGCAGCTTACCAAACGTATTGAGATATTGATAAACCTCACCCAATTTACACCCAGGTCCTGCAACAAAACGCTCTGTTGCTTCGTCATACGCTTTGGTATTTAATTTTGCTAATGAAATAACCATGCCGTCATTATTTAGACAATAGCCCTCAAAACTATGCCCACCACTTTTAATCGCAATGGGTAATTGATAATAATTGGCATATTTTACTGCCTCTTGCACACCTGTTTCATCCAAACAAACAGCAATAATTTTCGGGCTATGAGTAATGCGTTTATTAAACGCTTGGCGGTATTTTGCATACTCAGCATCTTGGCGTTCATAATACAGTACATGGTCAGATTGTTTTGTTGGTACAACAGGTTCAGGTTCTGGGGTAGGTTTATTTACATTACCAGAAGAAGGTTCTTCCTCAGGCTTACCAATATCATCAATCGGTTCATTTTGTTGCTTAGCATCTTGTTTATTCTTTTTATCATCTGATGAATAACAACCTGGAATACCTAAAGTAATGGCAACAGAGGTAAACAAAAAATCACGACGTGTCATTAGCTTAGTCTTTTTAGTCTCTTCTTCCATAAAACAACCCTATACCTTTAGTGGAGTAACTTAGTACGAACCACAAAGTGTAGTTGATACAGAGCGACAATATCAAAGTATTTACTTGAATACGATATACTTCCAAATAAAGTTTAATAAATCAACAACCTATAATACTAAACGTCAACACTCTTATACCTCTCTTATTTAGAGGATCTAATAAATAGTTTATATCACTCACCTATTAAGTACAGGTAAAGCTATTACTTGTTAATCTTTAATGAAATGTTACTAGAAGGGCTTTCTGTAACATTTGTTTAACATTTACTATCATTATAACGATATGTTTATAACAAATTGATTTTAAAAAATTAAAATTATAAAAAACCTTATTTAATAATATATAAACAGGGGAACGACGTTGAAAAATGCAGTAATAACTGACTTAGTACAGTTCTTTTTTATAGATATTCTCTACAATATCACCAATAAAGGAGGTTAATAATGTCAGGCTCTATTCTAAAATACTCAATTGCCTTTAAAAACCAAGAGCAGTGCGACAATACGCATGAAGCATTGAACCATCTGTGTAACGATAACTACATGCCACTATGGTCTGTTTTTACGGGTATCAAAGCACAACATTTACTCTCCAATGCACTTGAAGGTCTAATAATTTTTCTTACATGCAAACGCAATGTGAATACACTAACAGGTAGTTTTTATACATCAGATATGGAACTAGATCAACAGGTCTTTCAAGATTTCATTCATGAGCAAAGTACTGCTGAAAAAAGCATTACTCTACAATTACACTCAGCCATCGCATAATAAAATACATTCGTACCTTTTATTATGCGGTATTTCATGCTTATCAGAACGATAAACTTACAACACAACCTCCATTGCCCAGCCCCTTCTTCCTCCCTTGATTTAGCCTATCAACTAAACCAAAAACTCCAAAATAACCGACTCAATATCCGCTTTATCAACCACTGTTTTTTGAGTAATTGGCTTATCAAATAATGCATTAATTTTATCAGGAATAGCAATATTCGCTTTTTTCGCAATGGTTTGTAAGGCATAAAGATCATGCGTTCCTTCTTCACCTGTGAGTGCGTTCGCAATTGTTGGTGAGAATTTTGTCCACTCAGCTGTTGAATACGCAATAGTGGTTAGTTCTTTATCACGACACGTATCATAAGCTTTAAAACATGTTGCAGTATGCGGATCCATTAAATAACCATCAGCAAAACAATCTTGAATATATTGTTGACCTTCCGCATCCGTACAAAAATCAGCAGCAAAATACTGTTGTAACATAGCAAGCTCATCAATCGTTAGCTCATAAAACTTAGCTTCATCTAATTGCAACATCAAATTCTTTGTACGTTCAGCGCCAAACAAATCATATAAAATACGTTCAATATTTGATGACTTTAAAATATCCATCGCAGGTGAAGTTGTTGGAATAACTGTTGAATCCCTTAAATCATATTTCCCTGTCGTAATAAGCTGCGTCAGAATATTATTATTATTGGATGCAATCAAAATCTTCTCTACAGGTAAGCCCATTTTTTGTGCATAATACCCCCCAAGAGCATTACCAAAATTACCACTAGGTACAGCAAGATAAACCTTATCACCAAGCGTGATCGCATTTTGCCTAACTAACTCAAGGTAACTATGAATATGATAAATTTGCTGAAAAATAATCCGCCCAAAATTGACCGAGTTCGCTGCTGATAAAGCAATATTTTTTTCGTTTAGCTTAGCCTTAAAAGATGCAGAAGATAATAACGTTTTAAGCGCAGCTTGCGCATCGTCAAAGCTACCATGAATACCAATGACCTTTAAATTTTCGGCATCCTCAGTGACCATTTGCAAACGCTGCACATCAGATGTCCCTCCTTCAGGATAAAGACAAGCCACACGTACATTCGCCCTATTTTTAAAGGTTTCCAGCGCCGCAGGTCCTGTATCGCCACTGGTTGCGGTCATAATTAGGTAATTTTCATTACGCTGCTGTGCGAGAGAAGACAACACAATACCAAACGGCTGTAATGCCATGTCTTTAAAAGCACGTGTTTCACCATGATAAAGCTCACTCACATACAAATCGTCCTTCACTCGCACCACTGGAACAGGGTTTTGCGGATTATCGAAACAATCATACAAGGCAAGCGCCTCATCAATAACAGCCCCTTCAATATCAATCTCATAAGCAGCTAAAATAGCCTTGGCTAATACCTTATAGTTGGATTCAAGATGTTGCTCAAGGAAATTGGTACCTAACGTAGGAAGCGCTTCTGGCACATAAATCCCACCAAAAGAAGCCATTGGTGACAAAATAGCTTCGGAAAAGCTAACATTAAGCGCCTGCTCACCATCGTTACCACGCGATTCGATAAAGTTCATTGCAGTTTTTATCCAAGGTTCATTACAAATAACGCAGGAGTATATAACTACAATCCATTTCTGTCTAAAAATGCCCTTAGCCCGTCATAACTTACTGCAAAAGTCGCTTGGGCTTTCTTATTGTCAAGTACACCAAAAATAACCGACACCAAACCATTCTTTGTTGAAACGCCACCACCTGACGCATGTATTCTTGGTGTTTTATCATCAATCATCATTGACAGCATGGTCTTGTTTTCTTCGGTAATAATCTCTTGATAACCCAGAAATGTTCCTGTTGTTTTTATCATTTGATGCAGTAAATTAACCCCTGGCTTATAATAAACAGAGGTCAAAATATCCCCTTTTTTGGGGC
>DRMA01000120.1 GCA_011375245.1 Thiothrix sp.
TAATTTCAACAATAGAAAGATGTTTGCGATTAATGAGATAAGACGCATAATTTGGATGACAATGCTCAGAAGCCGAAAGAAAATGCTCCAACGAATAACCCCAACGATTTTCACGTGAAATTGCCACTAAATATTCATCAACGACCTCTAATAAAGGCTCAATTTTGTAACAATTGTCTATACGCTTATTGATGTAATCAGCGAGTAATTCAGTATTAAGATTCCCTGCGCCTCTTCCCATGCCATAAATAGAGGCATCAAGGATAATGTCCCGTTGCGAACCTTGGGAAATCTCAATAAAATCAATGGCATTTGAATAAGATAACTGCAAATTATTATGTGAGTGAAAACCAAGGCGAATGGATTCATTCAGATTGTGCTGAAAAAGGTAGTATATCCGCCGCAGATTATCTCGCATCATTGAGCCATGAGTATCAACAATATACATAGAATCAATTGCTAAAGCATTGCAACGATGAATCAGTTCAAGTAATTCCTTATCAGAGTAAAGCTCGGTGGCGATAGGTTGAATAAAAAGCTTATAGCCTTTATCAATAATCTTAGTAGCATATTCAAATATTTTTAAACAATCTGACTTATGAAAAGAAAGACGAATGCCTTTAATTTCATTTTTTGCATCCGTTACAAAAGGCAAATGCTCAATATCAACCTTACCGAACTCAATCATTGCCACTAATAAAGAGTTATGATCATTAGGTAGTTTACTCAATAGATTATTAATAGTTTCACAACGGTCAAATCGAGTCAGATTTTTCGCTTTTCCTTGTAGACTATCCAAAAAACCACATTCGATAATATCAACACCTGATAATTGCAATTGATTGATAATATTAAATATATGCGCGTCTTCAAAGGCAAAATCATTAACATAACCACCATCCCGAAGCGTACAATCTAGAATATTTATTGCTGCCATTAATTACACCCACTCCTTTTGTGCTGATGAAACTTTCCACCATTTACTTGCTCTGAACAAATAAATATTACTGTTACTCTGCTGATTTACCGCATAATTTAGCATTAGATGGTATTTATAAACTGACAACAGGATATTTTATAAGCATAACGGAAAATCATTCTTCCCTTGTTTAACACTATCCAATTTCTACGGGCGCACAACATCATGATTAACAAATCTATTATTTTTTCATTTTTGCTAATGGTAAGTACATTATTCCTTGGTTCATGTGGACCAACCTACACCACACACAATGAATATGTTCCACCTAGCAGCCCTTATGCACTTTCTTGCTTAAGACAATGTGATACAAAGCTTAATGCTTGCCAAAATAGTTGTGATACCAGAAAGCAATCTTGTATGTTAAAAGCGAGTCACATGGCAAATCTCTCGCTTCCTGTACAAGAAAAAGAATATGTTAATAAACTAGAACTCTATATTGCTGAGAAAAAGCATTATGATTTAGAAAAACGCGAACGTCATCATCAGCTCACACGCTTAGAAATGGATTATGATGTGTACAGCAAGCGCTGCAAGCAAGACTCTTATTACTGTACACGCCAAAATGAAGTGGAACGCGAGCTGCGTGATTTGAAATATACAGCAACAACTAAAGCCCCCACACGCCCTACTAAACCAACACTTGCCTCAGAAATACAACGCCATCAAGCAAGTTGTACGTCCGACTGTGGCTGTAAGCCACGTTATAATAGTTGTTACACTTCTTGTGGCGGTCGCATCGTCCCACACAAAATTTGCACTCATAATTGTCCAGAAAAAAAATAACTATACATTCAGTCAGCCATGTGGATTATTTTTAAACTCAGTTGATCAAAAAATAACACACATGACTGGCTTCTTAATGGGTACAACGATTTACCTAACTCACTATAACCCCCTCCTATCAGATATTGCTTGATGCTCATCCTATGATGACGCACTAGAGCAACAATAAGCAATTATCATCCTCGCCATTTAGTCTTTATTTTGGAGCTGCTAAATGGTGCTATCTGCAAAACCAGTGATGTATGTTTTTATTGTTATTCTTTCTCTTGCTGCTATCACTAATTGCGGAGGAAGTAATAATGATAACAGCCTCAACAATGCTGCGACAACACAGACACAAGGGCGTGTTGGCGGTCTTTGGCTTGGTCGCTATAAATCGGCTCAATCTAACTTTACGTCTAATGTAACAGGTATTGTCACTGAGGCAGGTGAGATATTTTGGGTTTACCCTAACAATGGCAGTACATCACAAGTTACTGAAGGTAGAATCAATCTCAATGGTGGTATTATTCAGAATGTAGGCTTAGGTGTTTCTGGACAAATTACCTCACAAGCCATACAAGGTACACGCTATTTTAATGATGCAACAATCATTACTACCCAACTAGAAGGTACGCTGGTAGAGGGTTTGCAATTAATCCTTAAAGAGTCCTATCAAGGCAATCCCATAGGTGTTTTTACCTTGCGTTATGATAATACCTATAGCAATAACTCTGCTATTACACAACTTGTTGGTGATTACGAAACAACAAATAATCAAGGCATTACGATTAGTCATAGGATTGCTAACACAGGGCATCTAACAGGTGGAAATTCTCTGGATTGTATTTATGATGGCAGCGTTTCATTGATTAATGATTTCTACAATCTTTACCGTGTTAATACAACAATCACTAATTGTGATGCGCTCAATGGTAACTGGACTGGCTATGCAACATTGTCAGGTGGAGCAAATAACTTAAACAGTAAAATAACTTTTTTTACCAGAAGTGCCACTGCTATTCAGACTTATTCGCTAGATCGCAACTAAATCGTAACGAGCAATAGACCAGCTATAAGATTTCAATAGAAAGAAGCTTAGTTTTTATTCATAATTCAACTTTATTAACGTTGAAAACGTACTTAATATTACTTAATGTTAGCGTTGATTGCATTCTTCTAAAACTTTGCTGAGCATCAGCCATGCGCATCCTCATTTATGACAACATAGCAACTGATAAAATAGCAGGCTATGCAAA
>DRMA01000121.1 GCA_011375245.1 Thiothrix sp.
ACTGATCCAATTACGCATCGCTCCTATGTAATTGCCAATAGTAAAATGTCCTGAGGGCTGAATGCCGCTTAACACAACTGGTTTCATAACGTGGGTCTCAAGTAGCTAGGCTACATAAAAATGGCTGTTAATAGGGCAACAAAAACGGATAACAACGGTAAGATGAAATACTCAAAACCACCCAAGAAAATAAAGCCAAGCAGAATAAAAAAACTATACGGTTCTACCTTGGCCAGTTTGTCTGCGGCACTCGGTGATAAAAAGCTCGATAAAATACGTCCGCCATCAAAAGGAGGTAAAGGTAAAAAATTAATAACCATAATAAATAAATTAAACCAAACGCCCACTTCTGCCATATCACTAAAACCTTTTAGTAATGCAGGGTCACTAATTGTTACGGTTACAATTTTTAACGCAATCATCCATAAAATAGCCATTGCAAAGTTAGCTAACAAGCCTGCTGAGGCAACATACGCAATATCTCGTCGTGGATTATTTAAGTGACTTTCACTAATTGGCGCAGGTTTTGCCCAACCGAATAAAAAATTTGATGGCAAAGCGATCATCAGTAACGGTATTAATATCGTCCCCACTGGATCAATATGTACTAAGGGGTTGAGCGATAAGCGCCCTGCTGCACGTGCTGAAGTATCACCGAGTTTATCGGCCATTCGGGCATGAGCGGCTTCACGTATGGTTAAGGCGAAAAGTATCGGCAATGAAAAAATTGCCATTTCATAAATTATTTTATTAAAATCAAATTCCATTAAATAACCTGCTAGTGTCCTTTAAGCCAATCGACATCTCCCATTCCTTGACGTAATACTTCAGGAGGGTTTTGTATCAAATCGACGATAGTTGTAAATTCGTAGCCACTATACCCACCATCAATAATCAAATCGACCTGATTTTCCAGTGCAAGCTGAATTTGATACGGATCAGTTTGGGGTAAATCTTCATGGGGTAGATTTAACGTGCTAGAAATAAGCGGTTGTCCTAACTCTTTTAGTAGTGCCAAGGCAATTTTATTATCGGGGACACGGATACCAATGGTTTTACGTTTAGGATGCTTTAAACGCCGTGGCACTTCACGGGTTGCCCCTAAAATAAAGGTATAAGGGCCAGGAGTAAATGCTTTTAATAAACGATAGTTAATATTATCAACCGTGGCATAACGTGATATTTCCGCTAAATCACTACAGACAAGGGTGAATAAATGCTTGTCACTTAGCTGACGAATAAGACGAATACGATCAATGGCTGATTTGTTATCAACTTGACAAGCAATGGCATAACTTGAGTCAGTGGGATAAACAATAACGCCACCACGATTAATAATCCCAACAGCTTGTTTAATCAAGCGTGCCTGTGGATTATCTGGATGTATACGAAAATACTGACTCATGATACGCGTACTCAAAATAAAGGGAGGACAACATAGTACAACAAATCAGCAAGATTACTAGTTGAGGACTGATAAATACACTTAAAATCATGATTTACTGGGTTAATACAGAAGTTGTTTGCCCTGTTGAACATGGAATTTCCCCAAAAAACAATCCGTTTTAACGATATTTGCACGAAAGTCCCTATTTGTCAGTTAATATATAGCCTCTATCATCCCTTCAACACAGGAAAACCTTATGCTGAATGCTGATACAGCGCAACAAGTGATCAATCATGCGCTTTCATTAGGGGCTAATTTTGCAGAGCTATTTGTTGAAAAGCAACATAGTGCATCTATCAATACCTTAAGCGATCATGTCGAACCCGTAAAATCGGGCATTGATTTTGGCATTGGTTTACGCATGATATTTGGTAATAAAGTGCTTTATGGTTATACCAATAAAAGCGATGCTAACGAGTTACAACGTATTGCGTCGGCGTTAGCCGCTAAAGATCGCCGTGATCCTGTAACGACAAGTCATGCGTTTGATTTTACCGCTATTGCTAACAAACACCCTTCTCAACGTGTTCTTAGCAACGATTTTGCTATTGCGAGTAAAGTTGATTTCCTGATGGCTGCGACGGTTGCAGCGAAAAAGGCGAGTGATAAGATTTCGCAAACCCGTGGTTTTTGTATGCAGCGTGAGCAGCAGATCGAGATTTTTAATAGTGAAGGATTGCATGTCAATGATACGCGCCACTATATCCGTATTGGTCTGAGTGCAATAGCAGCTGATGGAAGCGAGCAAGAATCAGGGGCGTGGAATGATGGTGGTTTACTTGGTTGGGAATTGCAAGATGTCATTGATCCTGTGTTTACGGGGCAAGAAGCCAGTCGGCAAGCATTGATCAAATTGGGTGCTAAAGCCTGTCCATCAGGGCATATGCCTGTGGTGATTGGCAATGGTTTTGGTGGGGTTATTTTCCATGAAGCCTGTGGGCATTTGCTTGAAACCACGTCTGTTGCCAAAAAAGCCTCAGTATTTCATGATCAAATGGGGGAAATGATTGCTAACCCTGTGGTTAATGCCGTTGATGAAGGTATGAGTAAAAATAACTGGGGATCAATCAATATTGATGACGAAGGTATGGCAACACAACATACACAATTGATTAAAGATGGTCGTTTGAATAGCTTTTTGGTTGATCGTATGGGTAGCGAACAAACAGGCTTTGCACGCACAGGTTCAGGTCGTCGCCAATCGTATCAATTTGCGCCTGCCTCACGGATGCGTAATACCTATATTGAAGCAGGTAATGATGATCTTGAGGCAATGATTGCTTCCATTGATAAGGGGATTTATGCCGCGAGTATGGGCGGTGGTTCAGTACAACCTGGCACGGGAGAATTCAATTTCGCTGTAACTGAAGGCTATTATGTTGAAGATGGGAAAATACAATATCCGATTAAATCAGCGACCTTAATTAGTACAGGTCCTGAAGTCTTGAAAGAAATTAGCATGGTAGGCAAAGACTTACAATTAGCCTGCGGCATGTGTGGCTCGGTTAGTGGTGCTGTACCGACTTCTGTCGGGCAACCTGCGATAAAGGTGGATGATATTTTAGTTGGAGGAAATGCCTAATGACAATGCAACAGAAAGCCGAACGTATTTTTGATCACATCACCGCCGCAGGGGCGGAAGCGGATTTAATGGTGAATGCTCAGCAATCACTCAGCCTAAAAGCCAATAAAGGGGAATTAGAAAAATATGAGGTTAGCTCAACGCAGATCTTTGGTTTACGTGTCTTGCAAGACGGCAAAGTAGGGCTGGCATATAGTGAAGATGATTCTGCGGCATCGTTACAATCAATGGCGGAACAGGCATTAAGCAATGCTCAGTTTGCAGCGCCTGATACGAATGAGCAGTTATTGCAGAATAGTGCGCAGCTTGAAAGTGACGATGCTATTTTGTATCTCCCTGATGAGAGTACAACAGATGAAAAAATTGATTTTATACTCGCGTTGGAAAGTGATTTAGCAGCCAAAGCCCATATAAAAAATGTGCCTTACAATGGGGTGAGTGATAATACTGGAGAACGCTACATTTTTTCTACATCGGGTTTGTTTGCTCATAGTCGCGGACGTTCTTATACCGCAAATGCTTATGCCTTAGCCGAAAAAGGTGATGCAAATGCTATGGAAGGTAAGGGGCAGTTTGGTCGTCAGTTTAAGCAGTTAAATAAAGATGACTTGGTTCAGCAGATTTATGATCAATGTATCGCCATGCTGGATGGCAAGCCTGTTGCTTCAAAGCATTACGATGTTATTTTTGATCAAGAATGTCAGAGCAGTTTATTCGGTGTTTTCTCCGCCGTCTTTTCAGGTAAATGGGCTAAAGATGGCATTAATCCTTGGCGTGATTCGCTTGGCAAAGTGGTTGCAGATGCGCGCCTACAGGTCTTTGATAATCCTTTATTGCAAGCAGGTTCAAGTTATAAAACTTTTGATGCCGAAGGTAGCCCGACACAACGAAATGTGCTGATCAATAACGGTGTATTAGAAACGTTATTGCATAACAGTGTGACCGCTCGATTCTATGGCGTTGAGAATACTGCCAATGCGGTTCGAGGCGCTAAATCAGCATTAGCAGTCCGTATGCATCAACGAGAAATTGCCGCGGGTGATACGAGTACGGCGAACTTGCAAGCAGGTGAGTTTCTTGAAATTACGCACTTAGCAGGTTTACACTCAGGGGCAGATCCAATTTCAGGTGATTTTAGTTTAGGCGCATCAGGCTATTTATGCCGCGATGGGGAGCGTGTACAGGCGGTGCGTGGTATTACTGTTGCTGGTAATTTTTATACCATGCTAAATAATATTGCTGCTATTGGTGATACGCAGCAATGGAATTGGTCTAAGTCTGCATTGATGCCTGCAATACGGTTTAATGCGTTGGCTATTTCAGGATAATCGGTAGAGGCGTGATTTATCGCACCTTTGTTGGTCTCAAGGAAACATATCGATCCCTTTGGGATGTTTGATTAAGGCTTTTGTCGTGTTACACAATAGCTAAGTAAAATTTCAAATATTTGTGAT
>DRMA01000122.1 GCA_011375245.1 Thiothrix sp.
AAAAAGCCGCACTAGAACGGAAAGAGAGCGCATTATCAAAAGTGATAAATGCATTTTTCGCTACAATGATCATCATCGTAGCAGGGCTTATGGTCGTTGTTGCGTACCAATAAAAAACATAGAAGAGGGGCGAAAAACATAGCCCCTACAAAACCACCTACAAAAACATACAGGTGGTTTTTTTTCGCCTACAAAAAAGGCATTTCCATTTGTCGATTTTTTTCGTCAGTTAATGTAAATCCGCCAACAAGCGACCTGAACATAATCATCCGCTTTTTCACAACTTGGAATATTTCTTTGTAAGGCAAATCTTGATCAAGCCCATTTTGTATTCCGCGAGCAACAACGCAATCCGAAACTTCCATAATATTGATCTGTTCAGCACTCATTTCATCGCGCCAATTCTTCGGTTTTTTGTCAAGCTCACTAGTAAACATGATGTTGTTTTGCATTCGAGCGTATGAGACAAAAAACATCCCTGTATTTTTGCTTCCCTGGAGCATCGCCTTAGATTGCAGTTTTTTTATCGCCTCTGATTTTACGATGCCGCGCCGTTCAGAGGATCTTGAAAAATAGCTAAATTGACGCTGACGATCTGATTCTTGATATTGCCTGATGATCTTCATCAAAAACTTATCGTTTATTTTTGACGTGATGGCAATCGCTTGGTGACAGTTAAGGCGATATGTTTTTATATTTTTTCCATTAACAGCTTTATGATTTGAAACGCTCAGGGAAGAGAACAAGGCGTTACCATCATCAACTAGTTTTGAGACCATTTTCATCGCGCCAGCGTGGTTTCTATGCCTAATTAATCGGCATAAATCATAAAGCGTAAGCTTATTATCTGTTATAATAATACCCATAATTTTTCCCTTTGTTAAAATTATATAAAAGCCTTGACTCACTACGTCGAGGCTTTATTTTTTGCGTGAATATTTATTATAACTCATTGTTTTTTTGAAGCGTCAACTTGAGGCGATGAAAGGTAAAATCTTGATGAGATTACCCATAATAGGGGGTAACGTAGCCCCTATTATGTAGTATAATAACAGCGTGGAAACACAATAACCTTATAACCCATAACCGAGAAAATATATGCATAGTAAATATACAAAACAGCAAAAAGCAGCAGCGATAACAAGAATGCTGCTTGCACAAAAAGAGAATCAGCGGGAAATACAACGTGACAATCGAGCAGGAATAAAAAGCCATGATCAGGCAAAGAAGAAGGGCGGTCGTGGTCATTGCTCTTTTTGGTCGAAATTAAGCCTTTTCATGCTTGGTTTCAGTATTGGCATGTTCGCAACCGCAGTGCTTGTAATCTCGTATCTTCCGTAGGGGGCTACGTTACCCCACATACCCATAATAGGGGATTATATAATCCCCTATTATTTCGTATAATAAATACTCAACAGACAGATAACCTATAACCGAGAAAATTATGAAAATTTTAGCATTTAACATCATCGCAGTATTATTCTTTGTCGCTGCAACATCTGCACCTGCACCAAAACCAGTAGAAACGACAAAACCAGTTCCAGCCGAAACAATCCCACCAATCGACGATGACCTCAAGGACTTGAGCCATCTTGTGAAAAAAGCAAAATAACCACCGAAAAAGAGCATCTGATAATTGTTCAGGTGCTTTAATAAATAACCTATAACCGAGAACCATTAATCATGAACAACAAACCACAAATCATAAGCATGAAGGATTCAAACCGAATTGCTGTACGAGCAGCACTAGCAGCAGCTCTAGGAACGATTGCTGTAATAACATTAGCAATTCTTTTATTTTTTTAAAACCACCTGAAATCATCAAAACCCCGCAGGGCGAACCTAGCGGGGTTTTGAGGTGAAAGCCTTACTGAGAAAAACAATGACCACAAATGATGCATACCGAGCCGCAAGCAAATTCGATTGTGTTAAGAAACTCGCGCAATACCTCGTTAAAAACGGGGCGGTGGCGCGTAAAAATGCCGATGGAAGCACCACTTACACCATGAACGATGGTTCAACGGTGAACATCAACGGCTATTGTGTTATAACCAATAACGGACAATAACCCACCCAAAAACACCCAAAGAACCATAGAAAAGCGCCTGATCAATTCAGGTGCTTTTTTTTGTGTGCTACAATATATCAATATATCAATATAACCATATCAATATACACATATAGGCATCTATCAAATTATGAAAATACTCGTATTTGCGACTCAAAAAGGAGGTGCAGGGAAAACAACGCTTGTATCTAATATCGCTATAGAAGCGGTAAAACAAGGCGAGAGCGTGCTAATCATTGACCTTGACCCACAGCAATCAATATCAAAATGGTGGGAGCGTAGAGACGCTGATACGCCTGATTTGATAAAAATTAACTCAGACGATCTTGATCAAGCACTAAAAATGGCACGGGACAAAGGATACACATTTGCTTGCATCGACACCGCAGGGAGCGAAACGCTAACAGGTAATAGCGCCATCCTAGCCGCCGATTTTTGCATTGTCCCATGTCAGCCATCAGTTGTTGATATAGAAGCGTCTACGTCAACATTTAGGCTACTCAGTCGCATGAATAAAGACTTTGCCTTTGTGTTGACTCGATGCCCAGCGCGGGGCAAGGACGCAGAGAATACAAAAAAGGGATTGGTTGAGCTGGGCAAGGTCGCTAAATCGACAACAATCGAAAGAAAGGCATATAAACACGCTTTCGCCACAGGCTTATCCGTGACGGAATATGACAAAAAAGATAAGGCAAGCGCTGAAATAATCGCGCTTTATGATGAAATAACAACGTTTTTAACAGAGGCTAAAAGAGGCTAAAAAATGAAGAAAAAAGCAAAAGGGCTAGACGCTTTAACACAGGCATCAGCATCAACAACGGGAATCAGTGAAAATGAAACCGAAACAAACAGCGGAAAAAGTAAACCAAGCAAGCCCGCTAAAAAACAAGCAGGGACGCAATTCTATATGTACATGCAAAAATCAACGCATGACCAACTCCGTGATTTAGCTCACCATGAACGAATCAGCATGGCTAAAATCATGCTTGAAGGTCTTGATGAAGTTTTTAAAAAACGTGGATTGAAAAGCATCAAAGAATTGAGCAAAGAAAAATAGGCGGGTAAGTCACCCCCTACAAGAAATTATTGATGGGAAATAGGGGGTGACGAAATACTGTAAATTATTCGTAGGGGGTTATGGAATGCCGTAGCCCCTATAACACCCCTATATTAAGCTTAGGTTTAGCCTATTTTGGTATAATAAACACATAGCAAGACACATAAACTATAACCGAGAAAAAGATGAAAATATTACCGATATATATCAACATAGCAAAAAGATTATCGAGCATCGACCCTGTTGATGCAGGAATGGTAGATAATAAAACAGTAAACTGTCAAAACAGTAAACACGTTTCATTTATAATTAAATCAACAGCGGGCATTAACATGCTCACATCAAAGATTTATCTGCTGAAATTAGGGAAGTATTTATACGGCTTAAATGCTGAAACAGGAGATCTCTATTTTGACCAGTTTTTCTTAGAAAATGGAGACGGATCATTCTTGGCGTATTATTTGAGCTTTGATGCTTATTCAGATTTAGAAAGGCTTGCCGCGTAACCGAACACATTTTTCTTAAATAGGGGGCTACGAAATACCGTAGCCCCCTATTTTAATGCCCGTAACCCTATATTAAGCTTAGGTTTAGCCTATTTTGGTATAATAAACACATAGCAAGAAACATTTTTATATAACCTATAACCAAGGATAATTACATGTCAATCGCATCAACTACCGCCCAAAAGATTTGGGACGCGCAAAAAACTAAAACTATCAGCTTTTGGGCAATAACTCAGATTATTGCCGATGAAGCTTATGACCACATCAAGGAGCAGCTTGAGGGGTACAAAACATACGGCTTCGGTCGAACTTATGAAGTAACAGTTTACGAATTCTCAGACGGATCAAGTCTTGAGGCTGTTGACCGTCCAGAAAGTGAAGGCGGAACGATTATCGCAACCTAACCAAATATATTTGTCTTAAATAGGGGGCTACGAAATGCCATAACCCCGATGTAAGTAATACCTACATCGGGGTATTTTCGTGCGCGTATCATTTTGATATAATTAACAAATAGAAGAAATAACCACATAACCAATAACCGAAATGAGAAATACCATGAAATTCGATATTAAACAATTACTAGAATTCATCGGAGCAACAACATTAGCTCCTTTCGAGTATCTTGCAACGCCAACTTCTTCACCTGCGCTTGCACTGCCCGCTCCAATCAATGCGCCAATCAATGCGCCAACACCAATGCCCGTTAAAAAAGAACAAACGCCAATCCAAAAATCCGTTGCACACGCAATGGATAACGATAACTCATTATTAGTTCCCGTTGAATTATTAACTCGGCACAAAGAGCATGTAGAGCCTGATTATGAGGCACTTGAGGATTTTTCAGACGAAATATTGACCGCATTGGCACATTATGGAATTAGGGGCGTTGAAGTCACGGATATTCATCCAGGTCCCGTTGTTACTCTTTTTGAATTGCAGCTAAATGCAATCACAAAAGTCAGCACAATCGTTAAGCTCACCAAAGATTTAGCAAGAAATCTTGCAGTTTCAAGCGTTCGCATTGTAGAAAGCATCGAAGGAAAAACAACTATCGGCTTAGAAGTGCCGAAGGCTAACCGCGAAATGGTTAGCCTTCGTTGCCAATTGGACAGCGACGAATTTAAATCAGCGAAAAGCCCTGTATCAATCGCACTAGGCGAAGATATTGGCGGAAAGCCTGTTGTTGCTGATTTAAGCAAAATGCCTCATTTACTCGTAGCGGGTACAACGGGTGCTGGCAAATCGGTTTCAGTCAATGCAATGATTATGAGCTTGCTTTACAAGGCAACGCCTGAAGAACTTCGCTTAATTTTGATTGACCCAAAAATGCTTGAATTGAGCATGTATGCCGATATTCCGCA
>DRMA01000123.1 GCA_011375245.1 Thiothrix sp.
CTGAAAAACATCAACTTAAGATTGGTACCATAGAAAACCTGATTCGTTATCGAGTGAAAAATGAAAAAACGGTAGAAAGAATACAAGAAAATATGGTTGATACCGTTTATGGTGAATTTAAGATTGTTGCCTTTCGTGAAAAAATGCATCAGCAGATTCATTTAGCGATGATCAAAGGGACGATTGATCCTGATAAAGAAACTTTAGTTAGAGTACATATCGAAAATGAACTGTGCGATATGTTGTCACTAAAGGAAGAGGCGTGTGGTTGGCCGTTGCGCAATATTATGCAACGCATGGCTGACGCAGAGCAGGGCGTTATTATTATTTTACGTAATCTCAGTCGTACTGAGGATTTATTGGCAAAACTAAATCATCTAGAACCACAAAATGAGCAGCAGATAGACAAGAAAAAAGAAACCACTGAAGATGTTAAAACCTTTGGTATCGGTGCGCAAATGTTGTCAGAATTGGGTGTGCAAAAAATGCTCGTGATGAGTGCTCCTAAGCGTTATCATGGCTTGGCAGGCTTTGGGCTAGAAATTGTCGATTATGTACAAGGTTCATAAGCTAAAATAACGTTGACAAAAATTAAGGATAGAGAGATCTAGATGCTACAAGATATAGAAGTATTTGAAGGTGACTTTATTGCAGGTGATGCGAGAATTGGTATTGCAGTGGCACGTTTTAATGAGTTTATTGTAGAAAACTTGTTAACAGGGGCAGTTGATGCCTTAACACGTCATGGAATTAAACGTGAATCCATTGAAATCACTCGTGTTCCTGGGGCTTATGAATTGCCACTCATTACACAAGTTATGGCAAAAAGTAAAAAATACGATGCTATTGTAGTGCTTGGTGCAGTTATTCGTGGTAGTACACCACATTTTGATTATGTTGCTGGCGAATCAGCAAAAGGATTAGCTGGTGTTATGATGGAGTATAGTTTGCCCGTTATTAATGGCATTTTGACCACTGATACGATTGAGCAAGCGATTGAACGCGCAGGAACAAAAGCAGGTAATAAAGGGGCAGAAGCAGGGCTAGTAGCTATAGAAATGGTTTCATTATTAAAGAAATTTAACTGATGGCTAAAATTTCTGCCAAGCATGAATTTATTGCCCGACGACGGGTTGCTCGTAAATTATCGTTAATGGCTGCTTATCAATGGCAGCTTAATGGCGATGATTTTTATGATATTTATACTTATTATCAGCAAGATGATGCAATGGCCGCTGATTTACGTAAAGCAGATGTCAGTTATTTTAAAGCACTCGTTGATTATGTTGTTGAGTATGAAGATGAGTTGCTTGAAGTTTTCAATGGTTATCTTGATTTAGCACTTACACAAATAGGTCCTATTGAACGCTGTGTATTGTTATTAGGGACAACTGAATTAAAAAATCATCCTGAAGTTGATTATAAAACCTCAGTGAATGAATGGGTTAATTTAGCAAAGAAGTTTGGCCCTGAGCAATCATTTCGTTTTATTAATGGTGTACTCGATAAGGTCGCACATCAGCTTCGAGCTGATGAAATTGATAAAAAATGAGGTAAGACTTGTGTAGCCTTGATGTAGCTTGCGGAATCAAGGAGCGTTATAAATATATGTCCTCAGAATTTGATCTTATCAATAAGTGGTTTAACTGGCCCAATACTGATCCAACGGTGATAAAAGGTGTTGGTGATGATGCTGCAATTCTCTCAGTACCTGAGGGAAAACAACTGATCGTTACCAGTGATACCTTTATTTCAGGAGTGCATTTTCCCCATGAAACTAAACCTCATGCGATTGGACATAAAGCCCTAGCAGTTAATCTCAGCGATTTGGCGGCAATGGGCGCAAAGCCTGCTTGGTTTACCTTAGCACTGACTTTACCTGAGTATAACGAAGCATGGTTAAGTGCTTTTTCTTTAGGTTTAAAAACGCTTGCCCAACAACATAATATCCAGCTTATAGGTGGCGATACCACACGTGGTATTTTGAGTATTACTATTACTGCAATGGGGTTATTGTTGCCTGAAAAATCTCTTTTACGCTCAGGTGCAAAACACCATGATCAACTCTATGTAACAGGAACACTTGGTGATGCAGCGGCAGGTTTGGCAATGTTACAGCAGCCATTATTAACCCGTTCTGAGCAGTGCATTCAACAACTTGATTACCCGCAGCCCCGTGTGCAACATAGTCATATTATTCGTGATTATGCGACGAGTTGTTTGGATGTCTCTGATGGTTTGCTGGCTGATTTACAACATATTTTAACGGCATCAAAGGTGGGAGCTGTGCTAGATTTGGCGTGTATTCCTTTTTCAAAACCATTACAGTGTATGGATAAAAACACCGCCTTACACTTTGCACTTAGTGGTGGGGATGATTACGAATTACTGTTTAGTATACCGTTAGACAAGCAAAAAGAATTTGAGCAGCATATGCAACAGCAATCGCTTATATGCTATGGTATCGGTCACATTGATCAGTATGTACATGGCATTATTAGTCGTGATCAACAGCCACTTACCCCCAAAGGTTATAATCATTTTATCGGGATGAATCATTGAAGAAAAAAACACTCTGTCGTCAAGTGTTGAGTTCACCAACGCATTTTTTGGCTTTTGGCTTTGGTGCGGGGTTAGCACCTATTGGTCCAGGGACGTTTGGTACCCTAGTCGCTATTCCGATTTATTTGTTGATGCAGCCATTATCATTGGGGGGGTATCTACTGCTTGTAGCGTTAATTAGCCTTTTTGGTATTTGGCTATGTGGTGCATCAGCAACTAAATTGGGGTTAAAAGACCCTGGCGGTATTGTTTGGGATGAAATTGCTGGATTTTTAGTAACAATGACCCTTGCACCTCAAGGTTGGCAATGGATTGCTATTGGCTTTGTATTTTTTCGTATTTTTGATATTTGGAAGCCATGGCCTATTTTGCGTATTGATCAGCAGGTAGAGGGGGGGCTGGGGATTATGCTGGATGATATTATTGCAGGTCTTTATGCATTGATTGTTTTGCAAGTGCTTGCTTACACAATGCCAAATTTATAAGGTGAACGATGTCGGGAAATAGCTACGGAAAATTATTTACAGTGACCTCCTTTGGTGAGAGTCACGGCAAGGCAATTGGTTGTATTGTTGATGGCTGTCCACCTGACATGGCATTAAGTGAGGCGGATATACAAGGTGATCTTGATCGACGTAAACCAGGAACAAGTCGTCATACTACGCAACGCCGTGAGCCTGATCAGGTTGAAATTTTATCAGGTGTATTTGAAGGTAAAACCACAGGAACACCAATTGCATTAGTAATTCAGAATCAAGATCAGCGTTCTAAAGACTATTCAGATATTATGGATCGTTTTCGTCCAGGTCATGCAGATTATACTTACTATAAAAAGTACGGTTTTCGAGATTATCGTGGAGGAGGGCGTTCTTCTGCGCGTGAAACAGCGGTACGTGTTGCTGCAGGTGCGATTGCTAAGAAGTATTTACAGCAACGTTATGGGATTGAAATTCGCGGTTATTTATCTCAGTTAGGACCCATTAAAGTTGAGACACATGATTGGAGCGAAGTACGGAATAATTCCTTTTTCAGTCCTGATGCTGCAAAAGCTGCTGAAATGGACGTTTATATGGATGCTTTACGCAAAGAAGGCAATTCTGTGGGAGCTAAGATAACCGTAGTTGCTAGTGGTATGATGCCTGGGTTAGGCGAACCCGTTTTTGACCGTTTAGATGCCGATATTGCCCATGCCATGATGAGTATTAATGCCGCGAAAGGGGTTGAAATAGGGGCGGGATTTGCTTGTGTCGCACAAAAAGGTACGGAACATCGCGATGAAATGACAATGGATGGTTTTGTAGGTAACCAATCGGGCGGTGTACTAGGGGGGATTTCATCAGGACAGGATTTAATTGTGCATACTGCTTTTAAACCGACCTCTAGCCTGCGGCTGGCAGGTAAAACAGTAAATCTTGCGGGGGAGCCTGTTGAAGTGATTACCAAAGGGCGGCATGATCCTTGTGTGGGGATTCGCGCAACACCTATTTGCGAGGCAATGCTAGCATTGGTGGTGATGGATCATGTGTTGCGTCATCGAGCGCAGAATATGGATGTGATAACAGAATTGCCTGATATTCCCGCAGGATACTCACTATTTTAGAGTGTAAAAATGAAAAGGTGCATTGATTAAGCCTTGATCTGTCCGTAATAAAACACTGGCTTGCCAGTCCATTTTATTGCGGATGCAAATAGGGATTGTGGTGTTTCCTTTAAAACGTCCTTTTGTCTCAGTCGTTAATTTTACATGGTTGTAAGCCATGTCCATATTTAATCCCATAATATCAACTTCAACTGTGAATACTTGAATGCCTTCTGTTAAAACTTCTAAAGTAAGTGGTTGTAGTAATGGTATGTTTTTTGGAGTGATTGTAAAACTTACTTTTCCACCATTAGGAAGTGTTGAGGTACACGTGCTAGCTCTTAAATTACAGGTGGGATCAATAGCAGTGGTTAATGATGCTAAAGGGAGAATATTTGATTTTAGTTGATAGCTTAGCCCAATAAGACTAATAAGTATCAGTAACGAAAGCAACGTCCATACCATTTTTTGGGTTGGCGAGTAAGACATAAATAATCACTATTAGATAGATTTGTATTTTTAATATATAACCATCCTTACGAAATGGGGGCTATAGTAGTAAAGTATAAAGCATCTTTGTAACCATTAATTATTAAATTAATACCCTTTGTCATAAAGTCTTCTCATTCGATGAACTGTAATAAAAATTTAATACCTCTATTTAATATTTTCTACTACACTCCCTGTAGGTTGAGTGGTAGAACAAAAAGTAATGGAATGCATTATTATGGCAACAATATTAAAAATTGTGATAAAAAAAGGCAGAATGGGTGAGTCATCTGATCCGTTTCAATATTCAACAAGCGGTGATGTAGAAAAACGCTCCATAAATAAGCAGGGACAATTAGAAAAAAATAATTATTTTTCTACGCATACTAATGATCGCCTCCCATTAGATCTAGATAATAATTTTTCGCCATCAGATCCACCATCACTATTACTCCACTTATGGTCAGTATTGCCTATTTTATTGATTGCTGAGGGAGATGTTGGATTAGCCAGTATTGCTATATTAGCAGCATTGATTAACTTTTTTCTTGTTCAACTAAATGCAAGTACCGTTGTGCGTTATCTTAGCTCTGGTTTTGTTAGTGCTATTCCTTTCTTGCTTTATTTTCTTGTACGCTAGTAGAGCTATTTATCTCCCTTCGCCTTGATTGTTGGAAAGGGAGATCATATTTTTAACGCAATTGTCGCCAAGATTGCCGACCTATAGTACGGCTGGTTGATTCTCGAAACATGCCTATTGCGCCACTAGTGCCATTTATATATTTACCTTCAGCCAGTGATGTATGACTAATAATTTCTGGGGTACTCAATATCATGCCTAACGAAATTTTTTGAATGGCTGAAATAACCGTTAAATTGCCTTGATAATCAACTTTATCAGCATCGGTAAACTGTTGGTCGTCATTAATATCTATTGGAGGAAAATCTAATGGATTCCCATCTAGTGCGTTGAGTTCAGTTATCCAACTTCCACCTCCCCATGTACAATTATTTTTAGGTGGGATTAGTGTTGTAATAATAAGTCGTTTTTCCCTTAATAATGTTTTTGCAATAATTCTTTCGCCTTCACCTGTGTCATTGGGTGCTATAAGTCGAATGTACCAACCATTTTTACTTGCAAAATCAACAGGATTTCTGGATGTGATTCTCGCTTTTAAATCATTATTAGTGTCAGGAATAATAGATTCTTGTAATATAGTGTGTTCTACCAAGTCAGTTAAGGTGGTAACGGGTACACCATTATCACGGATGCCATATAATGTATGTATGTCGGGTGATGCAGACATAACATTATCGCTCACATCAAAATATTGGCCTGTTCCAAAATACACCATATAGCCGCCTGATGGATGATAACCTACTTCTGGTTTTGCTGTAATTGCTTGATGTTTTGTGCAAGGAGTCTCATCAGCACGTTCACACGTTGTAAAAAGTGGTTTTGGTGTGTTGCCATCTTTATAGGTAATGCCCCAATTATTGGCATTTGTACTACTAATATCAAATCGCCACATATTCCCTTGTAGATCACCTGCATAAACGATATCAGCGGTTCTATCATTATTTGTATCAATGGCTATTGGACTCGATAAACCGTTGGCTGAGTTTACTGACCCCACTCCTGTATCAATTGCTTTGATGAGTTCGCCATTGCTAACATCGATGAGAAATAGCATAGCAGTACCACTCGCGCTTTCTGGGCCATTACTAATAACAGCAGCCCATTTGTTATTGTTAAGACGTACGATAGAGGGTTTTGGCGTACTGTAGCCCATATGGTTTGCATAAACAGAAGCGTTATTTGAGGCTTGGGTTGCTGAAAGTTCCCACATGATTTTATCGGTGTCAAATTTCTCTAAGGAGACATTGGGATCTGTATTTGGATCTGGATTGGTAACATCTAATGCAAAAATTCCTTTTCCACCTTTACCTAATGTGCCTATTAATATCGTGTGCCATTGAGTATTAAAGTAAGCATCGCCTACTGCAGGTGTGCCATCTACATAATATTGGTGAGGAATGCAGTTTTCTTCAACGCCTTCCTCATTTTGACAGCCATATTTTAATGACGTAAGAGTTGTGAGATTGGAAATAACTTCGTTGGGAATAAAGCCAAAGAGTTCTTCACCTGTATTGGCATTGAAGCCATGTAACATACCATCATTTGCACCAAGAAAAAGAGCAGCCTGTCTTGATTGTTTTGCGGTTAAAAAGGCAGGGTATTTTGCACCACCTTGTGCTGCGGTTAAGGAAGTATAGCCAAAGTTCTCCCTTTGCCCTGAAAAAACAGGAGAAGAGTGGATGATGTCACCCAATAATTTATCTCTTGGGCGTAAAATACCTGTGTTATTAGTAGGAGTCTGTTCATTGCTTTGTTGACCCCGAATCCATTGCATTCTTTTTTGAGCTATTGCTGTTTTTTCTGCATTAGAGCCTAATGTATCTTTTTTGAAAGCATTTTGTTGTGATGTATTTAATTGATCCCACCAGAATGTAATGCCTTGGTTCGTTGCTGTTGGATTATAACTAAAGACCTTACGGTTATTGTATTGTACTTGGTCTGCGGCATTCCATTTTTGTGATTTGGTGTTGCCACTATTATTAGTTAGATCAAGATCATAGGATAATAAATACCCTTCCCATGTCTTATTATTGAACTGTGTTTGGAATACTCGGGTGGTTGTATCAAGTCGCTTTAAATTGATAGCGACTGCTGCTGTTGAGTAAATGGATGAAGGCACGTCATCAATAGAACAAACGTCGATACCTCCCTCAACAATAACTCTATAGTCTTCAACTTCACCATCATTTGCAAGTGCTGTAGGAGTGAGATTTTCTGTTGTGCTATATCTAAAGCGTGCATATGTTTCCCCTGATACAGCAGAAGGAGGGACGAGAATATTTAAGTGGGTTATACCTGATGCAGTGTTAATAATGTTTGTTGCGGCAATATGCTCAATTGTATCGTTCTCAAATACACCATTACCATTCCAATCAATCCACGCATGTAAATAGCCCCCTGCACCATGCGTGGTTACATTGATACTGTATATTTGACCTGAGACAAGTGTTTTGTCCTGAAAGTTACTCACTCCATCTTCATCGTTGGTTTGGCTATTATTATCGCCTGTTGCATCGACAGTTGTATAAGGGTAGTTTGCTTCTTCAATCACTTCAGCATCGGGTGCTATCGCACCTAAATAAATACGTGGAATGTTATCGATGGGAATAAGATGAGGTGAAAGACCGTAGCTTATGGGAGCATCGCCATAGTCAAATTCAAACGGTGCTGGTGCTTCTGCGCAAGAAGCGCCGTCATTTTTGCTGAGTCCAGCAAGACCTTGAGCAACTTCAACCGTATTC
>DRMA01000124.1 GCA_011375245.1 Thiothrix sp.
CCTCGTGCATTAGGTCTAAAGCAGGTTTCTACTGCAATTACTGCTTTTATAAAATCACGGTTTACACCATGTTTTTTAGCAGCATGGTTAATTGCCCCTTTAAAACGACTTGCCTTACGTTCTAGTGATTTACCACTGTAATATTCATCACAGGTTACTCCACGTCCTTTAGCAAAACTCACTGATGAAAAGAGCACAGTAAGCATAAATAAGATTAATAACTGAAAATTTTTACGCATAATACGCGCCTCGAAACTGAAAGGACGGCAGTCTACGCCTAGTTGTAGCTGAATGTAAACTTAATAAGTCATAATACAAACTGTTTGCTAATTATTTGTTCTTTTTATGGGTAATTTTTGTTCAAAAATAACGTTTATACTAAAAAAAGTCCTTTTCATCTCCATCACATATACTATCTCTCCCATAAAAAAGCCACATACAAAAATGTGGCTTTTGCTATTTACACGCATATTTTAAGGTGCTTTTGAAATTTGTCTTTCTCGTGTTTCTTCTTTAAGTTGTACTGCATGACAGCAGCCTGTTAAAGTTTCACCATTAAAAATAGTCGTTACTTTATAAGGGACTACAAGACTGCTCAATGTATCATAGCAACGTTTTGAATAAGCGTATTTAATCGTCATTTCAAGGTTATCACTCCCTTCTTTACCTTTAACCACTGTCTTTAAGGCCGTATTCCATTTGTTTTTATGTTGCTTTTTCAATGTAATAGGTAATGAGGTTGTATATTTATCCCGATAAATCTCTAATGACTTAGGATGTAGTTCTACTTTCCAGTAAGGTTTTTTATCGCCACACTGCAAAATCCACTTTCCTACTTCTTCTTTCGCCTTTTTACTTTTTTCAGGAGTAACATGCTCAACAACTGCTGTTTCTGATGCCTGTTTTACTTTCTTAGTATCATTTTCAGTAATGATGTTATTTTCTACTAATAAGGTTTCTATGTTTTTTTCTGTTTCAACGTTACTAACAACTGGGCTTTCTTGAATAACCTTAACAGGTTTTATCTCTGGTAATACCTTTTTAGCAACATCAGGTTTAGATTTTACAGGTATAACTGAAGCCTTAGTAACCACGATAGGTTCTTCAGCACTTACTTGCTCTGCTTGTAGATAGTGCTTACTGACCCAGCCCTCTTTATCTTGCCATTTCACTTTCATCCAGATAGTTTTCCCAACAGCGCGCTCTTCACCCATCGCTTGAATACCACTGCCATTAAATGGGATAGCTGCAATGACTGTATTACTAACACCTGCATCAGCACGGATATTAAGGCTATCGTTACCTGCAACATGGGTTACTTTATAGTGAATAGACGATTCAGCAAATGTAGAAAAGATTAAGAGGGAGGAAAGCAAATATGTAGCCACTAACTGTTTATGCGAGAGCATAATAGACACCTTATTATTTCATATACCACTCATACTATTATACCCGTTGCTTTCTGTAAACAGTTTACTTGTAGTTTCCGCTATAAATATATGATTTAGATGGATTATAAAAAATCAATTAAGTTCAATTTTTCTTATTATTTTGCACAAAAAAAGCACAAAAAAAGCTTTGATTAGAAAACAATCAAAGCTTTTTTTAGGCGATATTTATAAGTTAATAAGTCTCTATTAACTTATATAAAGGGAAGGGTATTACATCATTCCACCCATGCCGCCCATTCCACCCATGCCGCCCATGTCGCCAGCAGGTGCAGCTTCAGCAGCTTGTGGTTTCTCAGCAATCATTGCTTCAGTGGTTAATAATAGACCCGCAACGGATGATGCATTTTGAAGCGCAGAACGCGTTACCTTAGTAGGATCAAGAATCCCCATTTCAATCATATCGCCATACTCTGAAGTACGGGCATTGTAACCAAAGTTACCTTCATTTTTTTTCACTTCATTCAACACAACTGATGCTTCATCACCTGCATTCATGCAAATTTGGCGTAAAGGCTCTTCCATTGCGCGTAATGCAATACTAACGCCAACCTCTTGATCCGCATTATCACCCTTAGTGTCTTTAATCGCAGCAATAGAGCGTACTAGTGCTACCCCACCACCAGGTACAACTCCTTCCATTACGGCTGCACGTGTTGCATGTAACGCATCTTCAACGCGTGCTTTCTTTTCTTTCATTTCGATTTCAGTTGCTGCGCCCACTTTAATGACTGCGACACCACCTGCTAGTTTTGCAACACGCTCTTGTAATTTTTCACGATCATAATCAGAGGTCGTTGTCTCAATTTGTGCGCGTATTTGATCAACACGATCTTTAATATCACCTTCATTACCCGCACCATCAATAATGGTCGTTTCTTCTTTTGTAATCACAATACGTTTTGCTTGACCAAGGTCTTCAAGTGTTACATTTTCAAGACTCATACCAACTTCTTCAGAAATAACGGTTGCACCTGTTAGTACAGCAAGATCTTGTAACATCGCTTTACGACGATCACCAAAACCAGGTGCTTTAATCGCAGCTACTTTAACGATGCCACGAATATTGTTAACCACTAAGGTTGCTAATGCTTCGCCATCAATATCCTCAGCAATAATCACTAAAGGACGACCTGCTTTATTGACAGCTTCAAGTGTGGGTAAAAGATCGCGAATATTAGATATTTTTTTGTCGTGCAATAATAGGAAGGCTTCGTCATGCTCGGCACTCATATTTTGCTGATTTGTTACAAAGTAAGGTGAAAGGTAGCCACGATCAAACTGCATACCTTCAACTACATCGAGTTCATTTTTGAACGATGTACCTTCTTCAACGGTAATAACACCTTCCTTACCCACTTTTTCCATTGCTTCAGCAATAATGCCACCAATAGAATGATCGGAGTTAGCAGAAATAGTTCCTACTTGTGCAATCGCATTGCTATCATTACAAGCAATTGAAATACTTTTAAGATGCTCAACAGCAGCTTCAATTGTTTTATCAATGCCACGCTTTAAATCCATTGGATTCATACCCGCAGCAACCGCTTTCATGCCTTCACGTACAATTGCTTGTGTGAGTACAGTCGCTGTTGTTGTTCCATCACCTGCGACATCAGACGTTTGGCTAGAAACTTCTTTCACCATTTGTGCGCCCATGTTCTCAAAATGATCTTCAAGTTCAATTTCTTTCGCAACGGATACACCATCTTTAGTGATCGTAGGTGCGCCAAATGACTTTTCTAAGACAACATTACGCCCTTTAGGACCCAACGTTACTTTTACTGCATTTGCTAAGATATTAACGCCACTCACCATGCGACTACGTGCGTCTTCACCAAATAGTACTTCTTTTGCACTCATTGTTTTTATTCCTTTTACTTAATTCTTTAATGCTACTAGCTTTGTGTCTTAAACAGCAAAGATAGGGCAATTTATTTATGATTCGTCAGTTTAGTTTTACTATAACTATATGATATATATTAAAAATTATCCTTCGATAACAGCAAGAATATCTTCTTCTTTCATCATTAATAGTGCTTCACCATCTACTTTGACTTCAGTTCCTGCATACTGACCAAACAATACCGTATCGCCTGTTTTTACATCCATCGCACGTATATCACCAGAGTCAGTGATTTTGCCATTACCTGTGGCAATAATGTCACCACGATTAGGTTTTTCTGTTGCACTATCAGGAATAATAATGCCACCAGAGCTAGTACGCTCTTCCTCCGTACGGCGAACAAGTACACGGTCATGTAAAGGACGAATTTTCATAATATTTCTCCAAAGTAAATCAAGATAAGACAAGCCTATTTTTACTAAATGCATAGATTGTCATTAATAAGATTTAGGACTAAGAGAACTGATGGATTAAAGGCAAATGTTAGCTAACATATTATTTACACTATAAATTTATTATAAATCCTAGCAGGAATAGTAGAGATAATTTATGTTAACAATAACAATAAAACATCCAAAAATTAGCACTCAGTCTTAATGAGTGCTAAGTATAAGAACAAAAAAATGGAATTCAAGGGTAGAAAAGTAGTATTTTTTGGATAATAGTTCACAAATAAGAGCAAGAGTTTACATGGAGTCCTTAGAATGGGTACGTTATCTTATGCGTATCTCTAAGTATGAATGTATTTCAGCAAGACTTTATGTCGGTTTTGAGGGTTTAACATTGCCCTTGTAAATTAACCCTTTTGTTGGCTTAGTAACCTTACTCCCTTTGACCTCAAAACTAATACCAAACATATGTGCTTCCTCAATACCTTTCCAGTTTTTGGGTGTGAGTTTCATTTGCAAGCCTGTTTTAGTCAGCATTCCCAAGCTCATAATAGGCTCAGTAGTATCTTTAGGTATACACCAAAAATACATTTGCTTACCCTCTGGCACTTCAATTTTCCCTGCAGGCAAGACCTTTAGCTTCATATTTTCTTTACTCGCTGATGCAGTAAACATGATCTCTGCATTTTGAGCAGCAAGATTACAGGAATAGGCGGGTAAATTTTGTGTAACATTGACAAAAACAAGCGATACTAGTAACACAAAACTTGCTGTTGCTGCTATAAAACTTTTGGTAGTGAAAATATGCCACCAACGGCTTTTTGATTGATGAGGCATAGCCTCTTCTGCATCAAGCTGTGCCTCAATATTTTTCCACACCTGATTTGAAGGTTTTTCCTCAGGCAGATAAGTGGCTAATTCTGCAAACTTATGATCATATTCCTCAACAACCACCTGTAAAAAAGGATGTTGTTGCATTAGACGTTCAAAGCGTTTTCGCGCATAACCATGCATCGTGCCTAGAGAATACTCTAACGCTAAGCGTTCATATACATCGGGATTTTGATAACGTTTCATTGTAAACATACTCGTAATTTTTCAAGCCCTCGTCTAATCCATGCCTTAATTGTACCCAATGGCCTATTTAATTTCACTGCCAGTTCTTGGTGTGTATGACCATAATAATACGATAATAATATGCATTCTTTCTGTTCGGGCTGTAATTCATCTAAACATTTCATTAAGCCTCCTACATCTTGGTCAATAGCAGTGAAGTCTTCAGGCTCTAATTCAACAGAAGCAAAATCAGTGCCTTCATAAACCGTTTCTATTTCTTGTGGCCTTGCTTTTAATGTTCGTAGCTTATCCAATGATTTATTGCGTGTAATCGTCGCCATCCACGTCATTGCTTTGCCTTTATGTGGATCATACAAATGCGCACTATTCCATATTTTTAGAAATGACTCTTGTAGTATTTCCTCAGCTAAACCAGACTGTTTTAAAAACCTTAATGCCAAACTATACAGTTTAGGTGAACAGGCTTTGTATAATTCTTGAAACGCTTTTCTATCCTTATCTACACAGCGTAATAAAAGCTCGTTATAGTTATCTTCCATTAGTTTTTTCGATCATCATATAATTTTGAAAGATAAGTATATAAGTTTAAACCTGACTTCAACAACCTTAGCCGTTAGGATATTAAGTTTGTCTTATTGGGAGTTAATACGTGAAATGAAGGATATGGATGCATAAAAATTAGCTTTCCATTCTTTATGATATGCTAAAAAAATTTTCTTATGAGGGAGAGAATCGTAAGTATTCAATCACTTCTGCCCGTTTTCCTCGGAATACAACTCGATCCATTTTTTTGCTCAACTGATAATCGTACATAGGATCATAATACTCCATAAGCAAAGCATGTACCCAACCTGCATGTGCTTCTGCATCGCCTGTTTTCTCATGTACTATGAGTGCTTGCTCAACTTGATTCTTAAGCAAATTGTAACGTTCTCCACCTAAGCGTTTTTGAATTTTACCCAGGTTTGTCAATATTCTCGTTTTGTAATAAGCAAACCCCTGTTCTTCGCCATATACTTGCTTAAAATCTTGCAACATATCAATGGCATATTCTTGAATACTCAGTTGCAGACGCTCTTCATTACTTACTTCTATCTGTACAATTGGTGACATAACCATTTTTTGCTGTAAGTTAATAGGCAAATGACATGTGCCTATATTTCGTCCTTCGTCTTCCAACACAATCGGTCTACCTTTCAGTTCTTCACGTTTAAGTAGTTCAATAGCAAGATTATTCTCGAAGTTAATCTGTGTTGGCTGTGGTGTTGCATACGCACCAAAGGCAGAACCACGATGATTAGCCAGTCCTTCCAAGTCAATCATATTATCGAATTGCTTAAGAACACGTGTTTTTCCTGAACCTGTTCTGCCGCCAATAATAATAAACGTTGCTGATTTAATCAGTCGTTCACTTTGCTCAATTAAATAACGCCGCATGGCTTTATAACCACCTTCAACACGTGGATAAGCAATCCCTGTTTGCTCCTTGATCCATGTTTGGCTTATTTTGGAGCGCATACCACCACGAAAGCAATACAATGCTCCCTCAGGATTTGATTGTATAAACTGCTGCCAGTTTGTGATACGTCGCTGACGTTTTTCAGGAGTGAGTAGTCGTTTACCTAGCAAAATGGCCGCATCTTGCCCTTGTTCTTTATAGCAAATACCGATCTCATGACGCTGTTTATTATTCAGCAATGGTACATTGGTTGTATGCGGAAATGCGCCTTGCTGATATTCAATAGCAGCACGAACATCAAGCAATGCAGTATCATGGGTAAACAAACTATGAAGATCAGTAATAATAGGAAAGTCATGCTGGATTAACGTATTCATGATTATGTCACTAACACTAAAGGTGCATTAGGAGAATCATCTGCTATTTGCATATGACCAATTGGTGCTAATACTAAACCCGCTTTTTTTGTAACACGTAGAAAAGCCTCTTTTGCAGACGCTTTTACTATGACCAATAAACCACCACTGGTTTGTGGGTCACATAAAATTTGTTGTTGGCGCTCTGTTAATTCGCACAGATATTCACCATAGCTTTCATAGTTACGCCTTGCTCCTCCAGGGGAACAGCCCCGTTCCCTATAATAATCAACATGAGGTAATAAAGGAATCGCATCAAACGTTAATACTGCTTGTAAACCACTGCCTTCGCACACTTCTTTTAAGTGACCACCCAGACCAAACCCTGTTACATCTGTCATCGCGGTTACTGCATCAAGGGTCGCAAGCTCTGTACCAATACTATTGAGTGTACACATTACATTAGTAGCAATATCAGCATGTTCTGGCTGCATTTTTTTCTGTTTTTGTGCGGTACTTAAGATACCAATACCAATGGGTTTAGTAAGATAAATAAGATTACCTGCTTGAGCAGTATTATTTTGTTTAATCTGATCAGTATTAACAATACCTGTCACCGCCAAACCAAAAATAGGTTCAGGTGCATCAATACTATGCCCTCCTGCTAAGGGCATACCTGCCTGTTGACAAACACTTCGTCCTCCTTCAATTACTTGCTGTCCTACCTCAACAGGGAGCTTGTCTAATGGCCAACCAAAAATAGAAATCGCCATAATGGGTTTTCCACCCATGGCATAAACATCACTAATTGCATTGGTTGCCGCAATTCTGCCAAAGGTATACGGATCATCAACAATAGGCATAAAGAAATCAGTTGTGCTAATAATTGCAGTGCCATTACCTAAATCACAGACAGCCGCATCATCACGTGAACCATTGCCAACCAATAGTGCTGGGAAATCCATAGAGGGGAGGTCTGATTTTAGAAGCGTGTCCAATATTTTTGGTGAAATTTTACAACCACATCCCGATCCGTGGCTATACTCTGTCATGCGTATAATCGTGTCCATAATGTTCTACCTACAATGCTATCCATAGTAACAAGCAGGCATCATACCGATTAGAGAGAAGAAAATGCAAAGCATTACTGTTTATGTCAGTATTTTGCCGTTTATTTTTCTCACCTTTAAATACTAGCAGGTATCAATCATTTTCAAACCGTATTAACTGTGTCATCACTGAATGAACGAGTGAACTATAATTTACTAAAAATAGTAAATTATTGTTAATACCCCATACACCCTTTTGGAGAAAATTTATGCGTTGGAAACCGCGTGTTGTTGTTGCGTCTATTATCGAACGCCATGGAAAATATTTGATGGTCGAAGAACAAATTGATGGCATAGACGTGATTTCACAACCTTCTGGTCATATCGAAGCTAACGAAGAAATTTTACACGCTGTCAGTCGTGAAACGTTGGAAGAAACGGCATGGCGTTTTAAACCCTCTGCATTGGTGAGTATTGCCCACTTGCTAAACCCTGATACTAACCGTATATTTATCCGCTTTACCTTTACAGGCGATCTTATTGAGAAAGTACAAGGCTATGAGATTGACGCTGATATACATGCAATAAAATGGATGAGTTATGAGGAGATTAAAGTCAAACAACAGCCGCATTGGCGTAATGTCTTGGTTATGCAATCATTGGATGCCTATCGTGCAGGCTATCGCTACCCATTGGAGATTATCAATACCTTGCAGGCAGATAATACATGTCTAGAACAAAACGAGTCATTGTTGGCATCTCAGGCGGGGTAGATTCATCCGTTGCGGCTTTATTGTTACTGGAACAAGGTTATGCAGTAGAAGGCTTGTTTATGAAAAACTGGGAGGAAGATGATACTGAAGTGTACTGTTCTGCCGCTGAAGATTTGCACGATGCTCAATCTGTTTGTGACCAATTGGGCATAAAACTGCATACTGTAAACTTTTCTGCTGAGTATTGGGATCGTGTTTTTACTTATTTTTTACACGAATATAAATCTGGGCGGACACCGAACCCCGATATTATGTGTAATAAGGAAATTAAGTTTAAAGCCTTTTTAGAGTATGCCTTGAATCTGGGAGCAGACTATATCGCTACAGGTCACTATGCGCGTATTCAGCAGACTGGTAACTATTTTCAAATGCTAAAAGGCATTGATAACAATAAAGATCAAAGCTATTTCTTGTATACCCTTGGACAAAAAGCCTTATCATATAGCTTGTTCCCTGTCGGTGAACTGGAAAAATCAACGGTACGTGCATTAGCAGCTAAAGCAAACTTTAGCACCGCACGTAAAAAAGACAGTACGGGGATTTGTTTTATTGGTGAACGTAAATTTAAAGATTTTCTGCAACGTTTTTTGCCCGCACAACAAGGTCGCATTACTGATCCTGAAGGCAATACGATTGGTGAACATAGCGGCTTAATGTATTACACCTTAGGACAGCGGCAAGGCTTAGGTATTGGCGGAATTAAAAC
>DRMA01000125.1 GCA_011375245.1 Thiothrix sp.
AATGCGATTTTTTTCAGATAGCGTACGTTCAGGACAATGGAAAGGTTGTACAGGAAAAGCGATTACGGATGTGATTAATATTGGTATTGGTGGTTCTGATCTAGGACCTAGTATGGTTTGTCAGGCTTTATCTGCGTATGCAGGAGTGTTAAATGAACACTTTGTCTCCAATGTTGATGCGACGCAGATTGAAGCGCGTTTAATGGAGATTGATCCTGAAACGACCTTATTTATTATTGCCTCTAAAACCTTTACTACTCAAGAAACATTGACGAATGCGCATACCGCTCGACAATGGTTTTTAGCACATGCAGAGATTGAAGAGGCGGATATTGCTCAGCATTTTGTGGCGATTTCAACTAATGTGGAAGCAGTTACTGCCTTTGGTATTGATCAAGGTAATATGTTTGAATTTTGGGATTGGGTTGGTGGGCGTTATTCTTTATGGTCTGCGATTGGTTTATCCATTGCCTTGTATATTGGCATGAATAAATTTATCGAGCTACTAGACGGTGCTCATGCCATGGATCAACATTTTCAAGAAGAACCCTTTGAAAGTAATATGCCCGTTATACTTGCGATGATTGGTGTATGGTATGGTAATTTTTTTGGCGCAGAATCCAGTGCTGTGTTGCCTTACGATCACCATTTGCGTTTATTGCCCGCGTATCTTGAACAAGCAGATATGGAAAGTAATGGCAAATCTGTTGACCGTGATGGTAAAGAAGCAACATATTCTACAGGGAAAATCATTTGGGGGGCTGAAGGCATTAATGGTCAACATGCGTTTTACCAGCTACTACATCAAGGAACACGACTGATTCCTACCGATTTTATTGCTTCGATTCATTCGAGTACCTGTCATCGTACCCATTGTAATATTTTGGCAGCGAATTTTATTGCGCAAACGGAAGCTTTAATGCGTGGGCGTAGTATGAAAGAAACACGTTTGCAATTGCGTAATGCAGGGATTGAGCTTGACGAAGTAGAGCGTCATTTGCCGCATATGATTTTTCGCGGCAATCAGCCGAGTAACTCAATTGTCTTAGACTATTTAACGCCACGTTCATTAGGGTCTTTAATTGCACTTTATGAACACAAAATCTTTGTACAAGGTATTATTTGGAATCTTAATTCGTATGACCAATGGGGTGTTGAGTTAGGCAAGAAGTTGACGAGAAATATTTTAGATGAAATTGAAAGTGGGAAATTTTTGTATGAGCATGATAGCTCAACAGAAGGCTTGTTACGTTGGTTTATGTCAAGGCGAGATGATATAAACTATTCAGAATAGCAGTGTAGATGCTATTGGGTTATGCTGAATAATTCATCTGGAGTGTTTTGTTTGATATTCAATCACAATCAAAGGCGCTTGAACTACCCACTAAACGTAAAATAGCTTCGTCAATAATATGATAATAAACACGATTGGCTTCTTTGCGTGAACGGACAACACCTTTGGAACGCATAACGCTTAAGTGTTGGGATATATTACTCTGTGTTGTACCAACAGAGGTTACAATTTGTTGTACATTGACTTCGCCAGCACCAAGCGTGCAGAGTATTTGCAGTCGCAGTGGATGTGATATTGCTTTTAATGCGCGTGAGATGCTTTCTAGCTTTGTATCTGCGAGTAAGCCATTTTCAAATTTGCAGTTAGTATTAAAATGAGACATTGTTGACTTCCCCTATAAATTAGTTTATTAGAATATCATTATACACTAAATTGTAGGCGTTGGTAGCAATCTTCTTTGTTGAAGCAGGAAGTGAATGGTGGCGATGTTGTTGTTATGTTTTTGATCTTTTCGCAAGTTCTGTGTAATGTTTAGCAGAATATTGTAGAAACTGTCGTTCTTTTTCAGATAACTCCCTGACCCGTTTTACAGGACTCCCTAGCCATAAATAACCACTTTCAAGCATTTTTCCTGGTGGAACGGTGCTGCCAGCACCAACGATCACTTCTGAATCTACAGTAGCGCCATCAAGCACAATGGCTCCCATACCAATCAAGCAACAGTTGTTAATCGTACAAGCATGAAGTACGGCTTTATGGCCTATAGTGACATCATCACCAATGGTGAGAGGATAGCCTTCGGGGTCTAGAGAAAACTCACTGCCATGGGTGACATGTAAGACAGAGCCATCTTGAATATTGGTACGCTTTCCAATACTAATACGTTGTATATCGCCTCGTATAACAGTAAGCGGCCAAACGGAACTTGCTTTACCAATATTTACTTGACCAATCACAATAGCACTCTCATCAATATAAACCGAAGGGTGTATATCAGGCGAATAGTGTTCAAAATTACGTAGGGTCATAAAAATACCTGCTTTAATAGGCTACTATCAAGTGTTGAGGTCTCTGCAAGTTCAGCAATCGTTTTGTTATACTGAGGATGGATAACATCTGCTGCAATTTCAGCAAGGGGAAATAACACAAAAGCGTAGCGGGTTATTTCGTTGCGGGGTATATCCATTTCGGGGTGTAAAATATATTGGTCATAGAGTAGCAAATCAATATCAAGTGTTCTGGTGCTAAACTTTACGTTATTGCGTATGCGTAGATGTTTATCTTCTATAACCTTTAAAGAAGTTGCTACTTGTTGTGGGGTCAATGTTGTATTAAGCCCAACAGCAAGATTAAAAAAAGGATCACCCTCAAAGCCTACAGCAGCCGTTTCATAAATAGCTGATATATTAAGCTTACCAAAGGTTTGTTGTAAGTGTTTCAGTGCGGAGTGTATATTTTTTTTACGCTGAATATTGCTTCCAAGACTAAGATAAATTTGTGCCATTAGTGTTGTTCTCTACTACGTTCAATAATAACACCCACTTCACTGGAACCTGTGACCGCACTTGGTTTGCCTAAAGTTACTTTGACCCAAGGTAGGTCAAATTTTGCTAGTAAACAGTGGGCAATTTTTTCTGCCAATGTTTCAACTAACTGAAATTGACTATCAGCAACAAAAGCACTGATCATTTTAGCAGCTTCTTTATAGTTTAAGGTATCGTTAATATCATCAGAATGGGCAGGAATACTATTATTCCAGCCCATTTCTAAATCAATACGGACGGTCTGGCGCATACTGCGTTCCCAGTCATAAATGCCAATGAGTGCTTCAACGCGTAAGTCGCGCACATAAACAATATCCATAGTGTATTTTATCTTTTTGTCATTACTCAGTTAGTTGTTTTGCTATTTTCATTGCCGCAACTAAACTTCCTATATTTGCTTTGCCTGTTCCTGCTAAATCCAATGCTGTACCATGATCAACAGAGGTACGAATAATGGGCAAGCCAAGAGTAATATTAACTGCTCGACCAAAGCCTGTATGTTTTAACACAGGCAGACCTTGATCATGATACATGGCGAGTACCGCATCCGCTTGAGCGAGATATTTTGGGGTAAATAAGGTATCTGCAGGTAATGGGCCAATGAGATTCATGCCTTGTTGTCTAAGACGTGCTAACACAGGTTCAATAATGTCAATTTCTTCCCTACCTAAATGTCCACCTTCACCTGCATGGGGATTGAGGCCGCAGACTAAAATATGTGGTTGATCGATCTTAAATTGACGGATTAAGTCGTGTTGTAAAATCGTAATAATATCTGTCAGGCTTTGTTGTGTAATTGCTGCACTAACGGCTGATAGTGGCAGATGAGTCGTGGCTAAAGCAACGCGCAACTCGTCTGTTGCCAACATCATCACGGGTAGGGGAGTATGGGTTAGTTCAGCTAAAAATTCAGTATGTCCTGTGAAGGGAATCCCAGCTTCATTAATAATGCCTTTATGCAAGGGAGCGGTGACTATTGCAGAAAATTCACCCGTTATACACCCTTTTGTAGCACGTATGAGCGTTTCCATTACATAGCGTGAATTGCATTTGTCGAGTGTGCCAGCTTTAACAGGGGCTGGGCAGTTGATGGGTAATACGGTGAGCGTTTGTGAGCTTGGAGCTAATTGTATTGTGGGTTTGTCATCATGTTGCTTTTGTTTATACGTTTCTATTGTCAGCTTAAGTTTCAATTGCTCGGCACGTTGCTTGAGCATGGTTGGATCAGCAATTAGTACATAGTCATTCAATGGCATCGTTTGTGCTAGTTGAATGAGTAAATCAGGGCCGA
This sequence comes from Thiothrix sp., assembly GCA_011375245.1. Taxonomy (GTDB): domain Bacteria; phylum Pseudomonadota; class Gammaproteobacteria; order Thiotrichales; family Thiotrichaceae; genus HyVt-477. The sequence goes on from DRMA01000125.1 coordinate 4,130, forward strand.
TGCCAGCGGGTTCGCCTGTGGTAATGGCTATAGTCATTAGGGGAGGTTCTTTATTGTATTTAAAAAATTGGGCATGGTTTAAAAGGTTTAAAATAAGGTAACACTTTATAAAATTGTAAAACTGTAGGGTGCGTTGTACACACCAAAATAGTAGGATTGGTGCATAAAATACGCCCTACATAATGTTATCCAAAATGGCAGCTTTTTGAACCCTGCCTTAAAAATTAATTTTGTACTCTACAAATGCAGTGTCACGCAACTGTTGTAACCATGTGGCATAGGCATTGTTAGGCTGGTTTTTGTTTAGCAGTTCTTTGGCTTGATGACGTAGATTATTTGCTGTTTGGGTGCTTTTTCTTTTGTCCATTACTTCTAAAATATGCCAGCCAAACCGTGTTTTAAAGGGAAGGCTAATTTGCTTTATAGTGCTACGTTTTGCCATTGCAGCAAATGCAGGTACATAACCTTCAAGTGCTGCCCAGCCTAGCTCTCCGCCTTTAGCACCAGAACCTTTATCATCAGAGTGTTGTTGTGCCAATGTCGCAAAACTTTCACCCGCAATAATTTGTTGACGGATTTTGCTAATAGTTGCACGTACGTCTTGGTCTTTTTGCTGTGCTGTTGGTTTGATTAAAATATGGCGAATCTTAAATTCTTCGATAGCATGTTGCTGATCACCTTGCTTATC
>DRMA01000126.1 GCA_011375245.1 Thiothrix sp.
GCCTGTTTATTTTCTGTGAGGGATAAATAATGACAAGCATCAGCACGAATACGTGCATCCTTATGATTTGCTAAAGTGGCTAAGGTGTCGAGTTGTTCATTGAGTAATGTTGTGCCAGCAAATTCCTCCATAACAACGCCAATACCAATACGCGTGCTGAGGGCAGTGGTAGGGTCAGTTAATAAATCAATAATTGCGGAGAATTTACTATGATCAGTGGTGATTTTTTCAATAACAGTATTCACTTGTGCTTCTGCTAATAAATAGTCAAACTCATTTTTTAACGTTGCCTGTTCACTTGTCCATTTAATACGTTGTAGCATGGCTTCACGTGTTTGTGCGCCATGGAGTTCGTATTTACCAATGCGTACCCAAGGTACTGAACGAACGCCATATTGTTGCGCGTCTTCAGGATGTTGTTCCAGATTAATAATGTTTAATCTTCCTAGTTTTCCTTTTTCTAGAAGACTGCTTAGCTGCTTTAAAACAGCTGGGCAATGTGGGCAGTGTGTGCCCAATATCATCAATGCATCAGGAGCTACTGCTGCTGTGGTGGTGTTTTGGGTATCTGTTTTTGAAGTAATCATTATTTTTGAATGCGTGCAAGTTTGTTATTTTTAAAAAATAGCGTCATATCTTTACGCTCAATCTGTTTGCCTGCTTTGTTTAAATAGAAAATATAATCCCAGCGTTGTTGTTGAAAATCATCTTGTAATAAGGGTGTTCCTACAATAGATTTTACTTCTTCTGGACTCATACCAATACGTAATTTGGCAACCGCTTCTTCAGCAATAACATTGCCTTGTTGAACGTCGAGTTTGTAAGTTGTACAGTTTGTAAGACTGAGGAAGAGGAATGTAATAAAAATGAGTTGTTTGTTTTTCATCATAAATCTAGCTAGTTAGCATGAGCGTTGAGTAAAGGTTATAGTTAAGCATTTAATAATACTAGACTATTATGAAGTCCACCCCAAATTTTTCAAATTGCTTTAATATTTGACATAACCCATGTATAATTTGCGCCTTCCAAATTTTGAATACTTTTGAGTTACCCATTTTATGCCAAGTGTAAAGATTAAAGAGAACGAACCCTTTGAAATTGCGTTACGTCGTTTTAAACGCTCTTGTGAAAAAGCAGGTGTTGTAGCAGAAGCAAGAGCGCGTGAATTTTATGAAAAACCTACATCAGTTCGCAAAAGAGAGCGTGCTGCTGCGGTTAAACGTAATTATAAGCGTGTTCAGCGTGAATTAAATCGCCGTGTTCGTTTATATTAATTAAGTTATTAGGAACTTAATAGATTACTATGCTGTCATTAAAAAAACGTATAATAGATGATATGAAATCTGCTATGCGTGCGAAAAATAAAGAACGATTGATGACCATTCGTTTAGTTCTTGCGGTAATTAAGCAACAGGAAGTTGATACGCAAGAAGTGGTGGATGATCAAGCTGTGTTAGCGATTCTTGATAAACAAGTGAAGCAACGTCGCGATTCAATCGCTCAGTATGATAAGGCAGGTAGGGACGATCTTGCTGATCAGGAACGTAAAGAAATGGCGATTCTACAAGAGTACTTACCAGAACAACTTACGGATTCTGAGATTGACGCCTTAATTCAACAAGCACTTGATACAACAGGTGCATCTGCCATGAGTGATATGGGTAAGGTGATGGGGTTTATTACTCCCAAAGCCAAGGGGCGGGCAGATATGGGTAAAATTAGTGGGCTTATTAAATCACGTTTATCATAAACAATTCTGAAGCGTGGGCTGGTATTAGGTTTTTGTTATAGATGAGTTTTAGTATACTGGATACTTAAACCTTACTATTATGCAGTACTTACGTGCTCAGAATTTTTTTGTAAACTTAAATTCAGATAATCCCACAGCACTTCATAATAGGGATTAAGAATGACTGAGTTAAAAAATGATCGTTTTCTTCGGGCGCTACTCAAGCAACCTGTAGATAAAACACCAATATGGATAATGCGCCAAGCAGGACGTTATCTTCCTGAATACCGTGCATTGCGCAAGCAAGCGGGCAGCTTTATGGATTTATGTCAGAATGCTGATCTTGCCTGTGAAGTGACGCTGCAACCTTTACGCCGTTTTGATCTTGATGCGGCAATCCTCTTTTCCGATATTCTTACCATTCCTGATGCTATGGGGTTAGGACTTTACTTTTCAGCAGGTGAGGGACCTCGTTTCCAACGGACAATAACATCAGCAGCAGATGTTAAGGCATTGCCTAACCCTGATCCAGAAGGTGAATTACAATATGTGATGAATGCGGTACGCACTATTCGTAAAGAGCTTGATGGCAGTGTGCCATTGATTGGTTTTTCAGGTAGCCCTTGGACATTAGCAACCTATATGGTCGAAGGGGGGTCAACCAAAGATTTTGGTAAGGTAAAGGGAATGCTGTATAGCTCACCAATTGCTATGCATTTGTTGCTGGATAAGTTAGCTGATAGCGTAACGTCGTATTTAAACGCTCAAATTGCCGCAGGTGCGCAGGCAGTGATGATTTTTGATACATGGGGTGGGGCATTGTCTCCAGAAGCTTACAAGGCATTTTCGTTAGATTATATGCAGAAAATTGTATCAGGTTTAACCCGTGAAGCGGATGGTCGTAAAGTCCCAGTGGTTCTATTTACCAAAGGTGGCGCGCAATGGTTGGAGTCAATGGCGGATACTGGCTGTGATGCTTTAGGTTTAGACTGGACAATTAATATTGCTGATGCAAAAGCGCGCGTAGGTGATCAAGTTGCCTTACAAGGTAATATGGATCCTTGTGTGCTTTATTCAACGCCTGATGTGGTTAGTGAAACCGCACAGAAAATTGTTGCTGACTTTGATGGTAATACGGGTCATGTTTTCAATTTAGGGCATGGTATTCATCAGCATATTAATCCTGATAATGTTAAAGTCCTAGTTGATGCTGTGCATGCTGTGCCATTACGTAAATAGTGGTATAGGCGGGCATTTATTTCAAAGATTAAGTTATAGGGCAAGGTGGTAATGATAATGCATCTTGTCCTATTAAAAATTCACTCAGCTTTTGTGGTTTCGCATAACTTTTTCACTTCCTCAATGGCAATATGCTGCATTTTTTTTCCTGTTATATGGCTGATGGGTGGCACTCGTATATTTCCTTCTGGAAGTAGTAAGAGTTCTACTTCAATATCATCAACATAAAAAACGAGTAAAGGAATTTTACTTTTTTTGTTTTTAATGGTGTGTTGTTGTTCATGTGTTTGAAACGGGATGTTGTTATCTTCCAAAAAAAACATGACCTCTTCTGCTGTCTCAGCAAAAAGATGCAGTGTTATTGGTGCATGTAATCCTGCGGTGCCTTGCATAACATGCCCTGTTAGTCGTGGTGAGTAGAGTTTAAGAAATCCCATTGCCTCTATAGCTATTTTACGCAATTCATTGAGATGTTTTTTGTTTTCCTTAGTAGCAAATAAGGAGGCATACTTTATTAGTGCATGATGTATTTCAAGATGACTAGGCTGACTTACCGTATTATTTCCCATACCTAATTGCTCAGCCGCTTTTTGTTTAGCGAGTTGGTAATCACGATAGCCTTCGACATATAGCAAGCGCGCAGCTTCTTGAGCAAGACGCTCTTTCTTATGGTTGTGTTTCATTTAGAATAGTTGCTCAGGAATCTCAAATTGTTCGCCATCAATGATGATCGTTCTTGTGTTGGTATTACTAGTTGTAGGGCGAGTAGATGTTGTGTTAGTTGTTGTTGCTCTTCGTTTGTGACCTATAAAAATGGTAGGATTTTTGGGATTGTTAACACGTACATAGGCACGTCCTGCAGTATTGCGGGTATAGCCTGGGTTTTGTTTTGGTGTAATTGTTTCAAGGATTGAATGTGAGGAATGTCGATCAGCACGGAAGCCTGTATAACTATCAATTCGTACCGTTATCATGTTTTTAGGTGGTTTTAGTGCAATTTCAGGTACATCTTTGAGTGCGGTTTCCATGAAATCAATCCAAGTAGGTAAAGCGAGTCCTGTTGCTGTTTCGCGTTTTCCCATCGGCTGGATCTGATCAAAGCCTATCCATACAATAGCTACTTTTCTAGGCGTAAAACCAGCGAACCATGCATCTTTTTGATCATTTGTTGTACCTGTCTTGCCAGCAATGTCTTTGCGTTTTAATCGACGTGTTCGGGCAGCAGTGCCTGATTGAGCAACCGATTTCATCATACTAACAATTTCATAATGTACATAAGGTTTCATGATGCGTTTAGCTGCCTTTGTATTTGTTGTTTCAATATCAACTTCATTAGCAGTCTTGTTTGTTTCTTTTGTGCTGTCAGAGTTAGAATTAAATTCTTCGGAATTATCCATTGGGTTATTATTTTCAATAGCTATTACTTTGTTTGTTTTGCAGTTGTAACATGCAGTAGCGCGTGGGGCATTGAAAAGTACTTCGCCATCATGATTAATAATATGCGTTATTATATGAGGTTCTATTTTATAACCACCATTGGCAAAGGTAGAGTAAGCGCCAGCCATTTGCAAGGGAGTGACCGAACCTGTGCCTAGTGCCATTGTGAGGTTTTTGGGAACTTCGTCAGCATTAAAACCATATTTTTGCACATACTTATGGGTGTATAGAACGCCAATTTCACGCAATAACTGAATAGATACTAGGTTTCTTGATTTTTTCAGCCCTTGTCGTAGGCGGGTCGGTCCATATGTTCGACCACTATAATTTTGTGGTCGCCATTTGCTACCTTTGATTTTTATGGGGGCATCATTAACCACACTGGCAGGTGAATAGCCTTTTGCCAGTGCAGCAGAGTAAACAAAGGGTTTAAAGCTAGATCCTGGCTGGCGCTTTGCCTGAATAGCCCGATTAAAGCGAGATTTTTTGTAATCAAAGCCGCCAACAATAGATAAAATTGCCCCATTGTTTGGATTCATCGAAACAAGAGCACCTGAGATTCGAGGAGCAGGGGTAAGTGACCAATCACCTTCTTGATTTTGACTGACACGAACAATATCCCCCACTTTTAGCACATCTTGAGCGCTTGTTGGTTTTTTACCGCGTCTATTTTCACTAATATGTTTTCTTGCCCATGTTAGTGCTGAAAGGGGTAAAGTGATACGTTCACCTTTAAGGGTTATAAGATGTGCTTCTGCTTGAGAGCTTGTAGTAACAACAGCAGGTATAAGGTCTGCATATATACTATAGCTTGATAGTTTTTTTAATAGTGCTTGCTCATCACTATAGTGTGATAAGTCTATCGTATCTGTTGGGCCATAATAACCATGGCGCTTATGATATTTAATGAGATGCTTCCGCAATACACTAACTGCATTTTTTTGTTCATCGCTATCAATAGTTGTGTAGACTTTCAGACCAGCACTATAAGTTATTTCTTTATATTTAGCTAAAACTTTTTGTCGTACCATTTCGGCTACATAAGGTGCATTTGTTTCCGTTTTAGCCGTTGCATGTATTTTGGCACTCAGAGGTTCTTGTTTTGCATGGTTATAGGCATCTTCTTCGATATGACCTAATTCTTTCATTCGTAATAAAATATAGTTTCGCCGTTCAAGGGCGCGTTTGGGATTAATAATTGGGTTATAGGCAGAAGGGGCTTTTGGCAGACCAGCGATCATGGCACTTTGCGCTAGTGTTAATTGGTCAACTGTTTTACCATAATAGACTTCGGCAGCAGAGCCTATGCCATAGGCTCGCTTACCTAAAAATATTTTATTAAGGTAAAGCTCTAGGATTTTTTCTTTAGAAAAAATAGTTTCAAGCTTATGGGCAAGAAATATTTCCTTTATTTTTCGATCAAGTTTTTTGCGACGTGTAAGGAAGAAGTTACGTGCGACCTGCATAGTAATAGTACTTGCCCCTTGACTGGCATTTCTGTTTTTAACAGCAGCGACAATAGCCCGAGCAACCCCATAAAAATCAATACCTTTGTGCTCATAAAAACGAGAATCTTCAATAGAAATAAAAGCATTAGCCAGTTGGTCGGGTATATCTTCGCTTTTAACGGGTCTACGCTTGTATTGCCCAAACTCTGCGATAAGCTCGCCGCCCTTGCTGTAGACTTTTAGTGAATGTTGTAGAACAACATTTTTTTTGAGTGTTTCAACGTCTGGAAGTTGAGCTGTATAGTAAGCCCAGATACCAACTGTTGTTATAATTCCTACTGTCAATAAGATGAAAAGCGGGCCTAAAATAACGCTTATAAATCGTTTTAACCAGATGATCAGTCGCATTAGATGAATATAGCCTTAGTTGTGTTTTTGTGTACTTGTAGCTATGAGGTTGCTTTTATAATGAAAAGTTTCATAGTTACTCAGATTTGCCCCTGATACTTCTATTGTTTTATGTTTGCATTTTGCACTTTGTGTTTTTTGAAAAATTATTTTTGCTGGTGTATTTGATATTAATTAACACCTTTAAACTTTAAAAGTGATGTGAAGGGTT
>DRMA01000127.1 GCA_011375245.1 Thiothrix sp.
CTCACGTCCATCAGGATAAACTTTTGTGACCTCTTCCATACCGCCAGATGTAATAAAACTGACCTTTAACTTACTATCAAAATGTTCTTCGATTCGCCCTTTAATTAAGGCTTTTTCTTCGTCGTTAAAACGGTCGCTTTTATTAATCGCTAATAACAAAGGCTTACCATAACTTTGTAAGGTAACCACATCAGCAAACTGACTACGGGTTAAATCAGAGTCCGTAACATAAATAACAACCTGCGCACGCACCGCTTCATCCTGCGCCATCTCATCCAATTCCCCCGTTGCTTCATTACGCCCTGGCAAATCAGTTAATAGCAATTTATCACCTGATTGGCTACGCCATGTATATTCGGTAATATCTTGGGTTGAACCGCCTTTGATATGCGTTTCTATATTAGCATCAGGCAATAAGGCCTTAATAATAGATGATTTTCCCGTGCTAACATCACCAAATAATGCAATATGAATGGTACCTGCTTCTTTGCGTTGTTGGAGAATATCAAGCTCATGACGTAGTCGCTCAGTTTCCATACCATCACTTTCAGCATCATCAAGCTCTTGCAAAATACTTTCTTTATCAATATTTTTTGCGCCATCTTTACGCTTTTTTGCAGGTAAAAGTAATTTGATGATCGCCCATATTACTGCGCCAACAATCAAACCAACAAAAATAAGATAGCCATAAAACAATGCAGCGGGTGCGCTTTGTAAACGATCCCAAAGCTCTAAAGCCGTTTGGGTGGCAAAGAAAATAAACAGTAATAATAAGGCAGAAACAACGACAATACCCACTGCCGTTAATTGCTTAAGTTTTTTGCTAAGATCCATTGAAAAACCTGAGAAAGCGATAGAAAAAACGATAAAACATGACGAAGCAAAACAGTAAGTAGAGGATAAAAACAGTCTACAACTTACACTGACGTTGCCTCACTGCTTCATACAGGCAAACCCCTGTGGCAACCGATATATTAAGGCTAGAAACCTCACCCGCCATTGGCAGGTTGGCGAGTATATCACATTGTTTTTCAGTTAAACGTCTCATGCCTTTACCTTCTGCTCCCATCACGAACGCAATAGGACCTGTCAGATCTTGGCTATATATACCCTCTGTTGCATGATCACTTGTACCAATAATCCAGATACCCGCATCTTTCAAGGTATCCAAAGTACGTGCCAGATTAGTCACTTGGATTAAAGGGATTATCTCAGCTGCACCTGAGGAAACCTTACGCACAACAGGTGTTAGCCCTACGGCTTTATCCTTCGTGGTAATAACCGCTTGTACACCTGCTGCCTCAGCAGTACGCAAACAAGCACCTAAATTATGTGGATCAGTTACACCGTCAAGCACTAATAACAGTGCAATTTGCTCTAAATTCGTTAACAACTGATCAAGATCAGCTTCTTGGTAACGTTGACTACTAACACATTCAGCAACAATACCTTGATGCTTATTAGTAGCCGCTAATTGATCAAGCTGTTTACTCTCCGCATGATGAATGCTTAGTCCTGCTTTCTGTGCTCGTAATAGTGTTTGCAACAGACGCTTATTACGGCTTTTTGTATCAGCCCAAAGGTTTTTAATACTCGCTTGATCATGTTTGATCACCGCAGCGACAGCATGAATGCCATACACTTTTTTTATTGAGAGGGACATGGGTTCAGACTATCTCTTTTTTTTGCCTTTAGGTTTTCCCCGTGTCTTGGCTTTATTATTACGACGACGTGGTTGCTTTTTATTACCCCCTTTCTTTCTCGATTTTTGTATGCCCTTTTGCTCTTTTCTACTTTTTTTCTTGCGTGGTTTTTGCAGGGAATCGCCCATGTTAGGCAGCACAAAGTCAATTTTCCGATCATCTAGATCGACTCTAGCAACAATAATGCTAACGGTATCTCCTAAACGAAAACGTTTGTTGGTACGCTCACCAACCAGCTCATGCTTAACTGCATCAAAATGATAATAATCATTATTAAGCGCAGTAATATGCACTAAACCTTCAATATAAGTATCTTTAAGTTCCACAAAAATACCAAAACCCAACACCGCAGTAATTAACCCTTCATATTCTTCCCCCACCTTGTCCTGCATATACTCACATTTTAGCCATGCAATCACATCACGTGATGCATCTTCAGCACGACGCTCGGTCATTGAGCTTTGCTCACCTAACGCAACCATATCAGCATGACTATAGGCAAAACGACTGGCTTTTTTACCTTGAACAATATGACGAATACCACGATGAATCAGTAAATCAGGATAACGTCGTATCGGTGAGGTAAAATGTGCGTACTGCTTCAATGCTAAGCCAAAGTGACCATCACTATCGGGACTATAATTTGCTTGTGCCATGGTACGCAACACTACCGTTTGAATCAGCAATTCATCAGCTCTTCCTTTGGCATTTTCAAGTACCGTTGCAAAATCTTTGGGCGATGGCTTGCCTTTATTGGGTAATGACAAACCCACTGAGGTCAAAAACCCCGTTAAGTCATCAATACGTCCAATCTCAGGGTAAGGGTGAGCGCGATGTAAATTAGGTATCTTGTGTTTTTGCACAAATTTCGCCGCACAGACATTAGCAAGAATCATGCATTCTTCAATGAGCTTGTGCGCATCATTACGTTGTGTTGGAACAATCTTATCTATTTTACGATCTTCACCATAGATAATACGTGTTTCCTTACTTTCAAAATCAAGCGCTCCTCGTTCCACACGCTTTTTGCGCAAAATCTTGTACAGCATATATAAATTATCAAGATACTTTAAGCGACCACGTTGGGTTGCACGCATAGCCTTATCTTTATCAACAACAATTTGTGCCATTTCGCCATAGGTTAAACGGGCGGCTGAACGCATCACACCTTCAAAGAAACTATAACTAAGCACCTCACCTTGCGGATTAATGTGTATATCCGCGACCATGCACAGACGGTCAACGTGAGGATTTAATGAACAAAGTCCATTCGATAATACTTCTGGCAGCATCGGAATAACTTTTTTAGGAAAGTAAATCGACGTACCACGATTCCAAGCTTCTTCGTCTAATGGTGTACCTATTTGCACATAATGCGCAACATCGGCTATCGCCACTAAAAGACGATAGTTTTTACCATCACGCTCACAATAAACGGCATCATCAAAGTCACGGGTTGTCGAACCATCAATCGTCACTAAGGGCAGTTTACGAATATCAACCCGCCCTTGTTTATCCTTTTTTCCAACTTCTTCGCTAAATGCTTTACATTGCTTAATCACTTTATGTGGCCATTCATAAGGCAAATCATGGCTGCGTAAAGCAATATCAATTTCCATCCCAGGCCCCATATGGTCGCCCAATATTTCAATAATTTTACCAATAGGTTGCGAGCGTCGAGTCGGTTGCTCAATAATCGCAACAACGACAATTTGTCCTTTATTAGCTTTATGCTTTTGTTCTTTGGGGATTAAAATGGTTTGTGAAATACGCACATTATCAGCAACGACAAAGCCGGCGCCCCGCTCTTCAAAATAACGACCAACAATCTGTTCAGTATTATGTTCAAGTACTTCAACCACTGCACCTTCTCGACGACCTTTATGATCAAGCCCAATAACACTTGCCAATGCTCTATCACCATGTAATAACGGGCGCATTTGAAAATTTGACAGGTAAAGATCTTCACCACCTTCATCAGGTACCAAAAAACCAAAACCATCAGGATGTGCAATAATTCGTCCAGCAATTAAATCAGCTTTACTTGTCGGAATATATTGACGACGACGATTATAAAGTATCTGCCCATCACGCTCCATCGCTCGCAAACGAAACTTTAATGCATCACAGTCTGTACTTTCAGTAAGATCTAACTTGTCACAAAGTGATCTAAAGCCCATTGGGGAACTAGCATTCTCCAGTATTTCGAGTATAAACTCACGACTAGGAATTGGCCTGCCGTATTTCTCTGCCTCACGTTTACGATGAGGATCCTTATATTTCAATCTAATATCCTTTTTAGCGTTCTTATCATATTTCTAAACAACCTTATTATATACCTTATTCTAGGTTTAAAAAGGGCTGTTTTAAACAGCATGTTTTATATGAGTTTATTTAGCAACTTCCTTGGCGTTTTTTAATGACTGATCCATTCAAGTAATTTTTTTAGTATTAACTGCTTTTCCTCAGTTAATGGAGTTGCTAATAACATTCCTATTGTTTGTTGAAACTGATGAATAGTCAATTTGCTCCCATAATCACCATCCAATAAGCGTGCCTGACAAAAGTGTCGCCACTCCTCTTGCTGTTTAATATCTAACAGCTCAGGCCAATTCCTGGCCACATAACGCGGGTATAGAATATTTAAACGATGATCATCAAAAGTTGGTTTCCAACTTGCCAGTTGTTCAGGTTTTTTCTTTAAAACTTGATTACACAATGCTCGATCATTATTACTAATAAATCCCTCATAAATAGCCGAATCCGCATCGCTTATTATTTTCTTTTTACTATTAGCATGGCACATTTCAATTAACCGTTGTGCTAATGAATTAGCCGCTAATAACTGCTGTCGATGCTGTTCTATTTTATTCCAATTTATTTGCCATTGTTTTGCTTTATCAACGGTTAATGTATTAATCGGTGCAAGCGCTGGTGATTTATTAATATGCACTGTTTTTAATGCAACACGCTGTATCCCTTTAGGAAAATCCACTGTTTTTGTATAAAGATTTTTGGCAATATCTTGACTACTCATCGCTAATAATGGTTGTGGATCATGGCGCAAATCATAAACAAAGTATTCATTTGCATTAACAGGATGCTGCACTAAAGGCATGACAGGCGCAATACAACCAAGTGCTACGCCATACATACCACTGACATGTAAAACCGTTTTTTGCTCTGATAAATTTAATAACCGCCCTGCTTCAACTTTTGAGCGCAGTTTGAAATAGTAATCATAAAGTTTGGGTTGTGCTGTTTTAATCAGTTTAGCCATCGCTATCGTTGCTCTGACATCAGACAACGCATCATGCGCACCTTCATGCGCAATATTATTGGCTTTTGTTAATAATTCAAGTCTAAAACTTACCTTGCCACTTAACGCATCAATCGGCCAATTAATGCCTTCAGGGCGTAGTGCGTGGGTCATACGCACTAAATCAATAATATCCCAACGACTATTGCCGTTTTTCCATTCACGTGCATAAGGATCAATAAAATTACGATAAAAACCTAATCGTGTCACTTCATCATCAAAGCGAATCGAGTTGTAACCTACGCCACAGGTGCTTGGTTTGGAAAACGCTTGATTAATTTGGGCAAAAAACTCGGCTTCAATCAGTCCTTTTTGCCATGTTTCTTGCGGCGTTAAACCCGTAATCAGTGCTGCCTCTGGATGCGGTAGAAAATCATCACTCGGTTTACAGTAGATATTAATAGGCTCACCAACTTCTTCTAAATCTTGATTAGTTCGAATAGCAGCAAATTGTGCAGCACGATCATTACGTGGGTCAGCACCCCACGTTTCATAATCGTGCCAAAGCAAAGTTATTTCAGACATTGTTATTTGTTAGTCGGTTATTTTCAGGGTTTTCTCGTAATCGAATATAGGCTTGCATAAATAATAAATCAACCAACTTGTGACTATGGACTATAATCACCCTATTTATTAAAGTTACTTTTTTATACACTTCATAGTTTCCATTAGCTTGTAAGTGTAATATAGTATTTACTATCAAATTATCAGTTTTCAGAAGGGGTATTCTCATGCATCAATTCAAACAAAGTGGCTTTTTTAATCTTATTGGTAATATTCTGCTACTTGTTATTATTATTGGCGGTATTACTTATGCATTAAACCAAAATGGTTACGGGTTGAAAATCACAACAAGCAGTGGTAACGATGGTAATAATGGTACTCAATCTGAAGGTTTTCAATACACTGTACAAGTTTCAGTAACACCTAGTGAAAAAAAGGCAATGGATTTAGTTAATGATTTAGAAGTTGATGGTTATGATGCGTATTATGATACTTACGAATCAGATCAGGGGCACTTTTACAAAGTGCGTGTTGGTGAGTATGAAAATCGACGCGCAGCAAGTGCTATAGAGAATGAAGTAAAAAGCCGTTATAAGAAATACAAAGATAGTTTTGTGCAACTGTTAAATGACTAAGTTATTAAGGGCAGCCACAAAAGGATTGCCCTTACAAGAAGCTATCTCCTATTTCATTAATAAGGTCACCATTTTGAAAACGAATGGGAGCAACAGTAAAAACAGCTCACACAGCC
>DRMA01000128.1 GCA_011375245.1 Thiothrix sp.
CTGTCTCAACAGGTGGTGCTTCTCTTGAAATCATCGCAAACTACATCAAGGGGCAGTCGCGCCCTTCTTAATCGTTCCGCTAACCCGCCTCTAAAGAAGGCGGGACTGCGCTCTGCAAGGGTGGGATTTATAGATATGTTATTTGTTCAAAGATGCTTATCTTCTCGCTTTTTGAGTTTATCAAAAGCGAAAGGGAATTATTGGCATGGTTCAAAACAAGGTAACAAATTCACATTGAAGAGCAGTCATTTGGTATTCTTAATGAAATACCAATAACAATAAAAAAAGCCAAATGACCACACTCACTATAGATATCACTTCAGCCACATCACCGTCAAAAGAAACTTCATTTTTTTGCCCAGCAAAGCAGCTTGATAAAAAGCAACGTCAAGATTTAGCTGAACAAGCTTTATCAGGAACAGAGTCAATCAGCGAATTAGCAAAAGCAAATAAGATCTCCCGAAAATTTATTTACGAACAAAAAAACAAAGCTCAAACAGGAATCAATGAGGCCTTTGCCGATGATACTCCTTCAGATGTTCTGTTTTATATTCCCGTCACTAAGACATGGCTTGTTCAAGTGGTATTGGAACTCGTTTTAGTCTGCCATTCGTCTTTTAGGGGGGTTATTGTTTTTTTTAGAGATATTTTTGGCATGGTTCAAAACAAGGTAACACTTTCGTAAGAGATGTTGTACATTGTGGGCATTGAGTTTTGTAAGGCGGATAAGAATGTATGTGGTTTTGAGTGGGAACGGTTGGTTTAGGCTTTGGAGAAATACTTAAACTCAATCACCCTGTATAACTCGTAAAAAGTCGTACGATAGTTGGGCGGCGAGATTTTAGTCTCGCAACACTCACTTGTCACATTATTAGGATTTTACTTTATTGAAGGATGTAGCTGTTCATTCGTCTGTTTTATCACAATTTTTTTGGAAACAAAGACTATCCCCGCAAGTTTCTTGACAATAAGTTGTTGTATTGATGAAGGTAACCAAGAGACTAAAGATTTTTTACTGCCAAGTCTTTTTTGAAGGAAATCATCTTCTATGTGCTGAGTCTCACGAAAATATTTATTATAGCTAGTATCAACTTCTTTTCGAGTTCTATAACAAGTCCATTTATCAAGCCATTCGCAAAAGTCTCGGCTCCAACCCATTATGCTTTTGTCTCCCTTATGATGCCCAAAGCCAATAAACCTTAATCCTGCTGTATAGTAAATTCTAAGGCGGCTGTTTTTTGGAAACCAATGAAGAAAGGGAATACCACAGTGAGCCTCACGCCAAACGCCCTTATCGGGGAATAAACTTAAAACTGAGCCATCAGGTTTCAATACCCGCTGAATTTCAGAAAGTACACTATCAAGGTCTTCGACGTGTTCCATTACTTGATGGTTGATGACAAAATCAAATGAATTGGGTTTAAACGGAATAGTATCTTCATTAATCTTTTTAATGATTCCGTTATCAAATAACTCACTCTCAATCAATTTAGAATAGTCCCCTCCTTCGTAAAAAGTATCACATCCAAAAGCGTTGACATTATGCTCTCGTAGCATTTTGACAATCCTTCCATCACCACAACCATAATCGAGAACACGCACATTATCATTGAGTTTCCTGTCAGTAACCCATTTGGTACAAAATTCGTAGTTATCCATTCTTTAGTAGAACCCCTTGAGAAAGCATCATTATTGCCAACGTGGATTGATTGTATTCACCCACAGTAAATAGGACAAACAATATAATATATATATAAATTATATGCTAATAATTACCAATTATTTGTACAACACATTCACCAAAATAGAAGACAACACCAATAAAATGAAGTTATACCTATGGACATTCATTGATTAAATCCTTCTTAAACTGACTGCTTTGCTTCCAACTGAAATACATTCACCGACTTCACTAATTGCTGTCCATAAATTGCCATTTGTGTCGTCAAATCAGCCAATGAATGCAACTCTTGACTTCTTATCTGTGTTGTTTCAAGCATTCGCTCCGTACGAGCTTGCAATGTTTTATTAATCACAACTTGCTCAGCAGACGACATAGCAATTTGTTCAACGGCTGTAATCAGTGCATTGGTTGCCTTAAGGTTAGCTTGCATTTGCTGTGCGGTTTCTTCGGTCAAGGTCGAACCTTCCACCACTTTTTCAATGGTTTGTTCCATTGTTGTCATGGTTGTATTGGCATCATGTTGAATATTATTCACCAGCAGTGCAATTTGCTCGGTAAACTCGCGTGAACTCTCTGATAACTGCTGAATTTCTTCCGCAATCATTGAAAAGCCCTGTCCTGCTTCACCTGCGGCAGCCGCTTGCATACTGGCATTCAGTGCAAGAATTGTGGTACGTTCTGATAAGCTATTAATAATATCAACCACCTGTGTAATTTCCTGCGAACGTTCGCCAAGCCGTTTTAATTGTTTGCCTGTTTGTTGTACTGTTTCGCGAATCGACACCATATTACCCTGTGTACGTGAAACCATTTTTTGCGCATTAAGTGTTGAATCTGATGTTGTTTCTGCAATTTGGTTTGCTTGTTGCGCAGCATCAGCAATACTATCCAAACGTTGTAAAATAACCCCCAACTGGCTTGCTGTTGCTTCTCCTTCCGTCTGCTCTACTTTGGCTAATTCATTGACTGACAAAGCATAACGGTTCACATCCAATGATGCTGTTTCAACCAATGTGGCAACATCGCGCACCCTTTTCAATACTTCAGTGGTATCTGTCGCTAACTGATTAATAGCATCTGCTAATGGTCCTGTTGCATCCTCAGGTACTTGTGCGCGAGCGGTTAAATTACGCTCATTCAAATCAGCTACAGCTTCTAACAACATAAAAACGGAATCATTTAACTGTTTATTTTCTTGATCTGTTTGCTGTTGAATCGCCATACGCTCATCCAACATTTGATCAAGGGTTTTTCCTAACTGACTTAATTGGTCATTGCCAGGCAATTGCGCCCGTGCATGAAAATCCCCCGCTGAAATTTTTTGTGTTGTAGCAATCAGTTTATTAATAGGAGTGGCAATCGAACGAAAAACCAGAAAACCTAAACCGCCCAACATTAACAACCCTAATACAACAATTACTACCGCTGTTCTAATAGAATTTTCTGTTTCTTCAAGGCTGACTGAAAACTCTTGATGTGCTAAGGATACATCACGCTCAAGACGTGTTGCTAAAGCATCTTCAAGCGGATCAATATCGGCATATAAATCATTAGTAACATAAAGTTCTAGAGCGCCTCTGTCTTCCGCCTGCAATAATTTTTGTGCTGTTTTCAAGGTAGAAACATTCGCTTGCAAGGCCTGTATAACCTTGAGCACTTCAGGATCTTTTTCTGTAATAGAAGGCGCATTAATCTTCTTATAGTTAGCACTCGCACGTTCAAAGGTTTTAATTGCTTGTGCTAATTTTTTTCGCCCATTTTCCCATGTTAAAACACCATGTAATACATCATAAAGTAATAAAGTATGATCTTTATACATTGCCTTGAGAATGTAATTACTTTCAGCAATCATCGTTGCTCGTGCATTAATATCTTTTTGACTTTGTTTATTTTGGTTTAAGGCATAAAAAGCAAGACTGCCCGTAAGCATGAGTAGAAATAATGAAAACAGGATAAGCAACGCAATACGTTGCCCCACTGATAAGGATAAACGCCCTATTTTGCTACGGGGAAATATTACGGATGTTATTTGTTGATTAGTTAGCATTTATCTTCTCTCATTTATCATTAAGCCATTTATGCCATGTGTTTGCCTTTACTGGCAGCCACTGGTCCCCCTTTAATGCTGTCATAACAACAAAATCAGAGCCTTGATTATCACTACTAAAATCCATCTCCAAGCCCTCTAGATCAAAACGTTTTCCTTGATAAACAGCAATCAGATTTTCACGATTAATCACTTCGTCGTTTTTTTCAAGCTTCTTTAGACCATAAAGCAACAATTTACCCACAATATAACCTTCTTGTGAGACATAACCGTAATCTTTACCTAATGCTGTTTGTGCTGCTTGAACAATCGCTAACTTACTATCAGCTAAAGGGACGACTTGCGTCATAATAACGTGATCATGTACCGAAAAACTATTTAAAGCTGTCAAAAAATTGTCAGCCCCAGTAAAAGAAACGGCACTAAAAATCCATGGCTGCTGTTGCTGTTGCTGCCGCTTAGCCTTTGCATAAGCAATAAAGCGTGCAATAGAGGCATAAGAACCAACGGTAACAATAAGACGACAAGTACTCCCTTGTTTTTTCTCCCATGCCTTTAACGAATCATAGCCAGCGCGTGCCATAAACGTATTACGCATATAAACCCCTACAGGACCAATACCATTGCGTTCTGGCTCACTCCCCTTTTTAGCACTGACATGTAATACTGCATCCAATGCTTTAAGCACGGTTTCTCCACCTGATTTGTTTTCCAATGCTCTGCGTATTCCCATAACACCCGCCATTCCATAAGCATCATTTTGTACATAGGCACAAATATTTTCTACTGTAAGCCCTTGTTTTAATGCTTCATCAATCACTGCTTTTGTTTCTTGTACGTAACTTGCACGATAATTAATAATGGTGTTTTTTCTTGAACGTAAAAGTCCCGCTCCTGTAAAAAACCCAATGGCTGGAATCTTATTTTTTGCCAAAATAGGCAAGGAAACTTTTGCGGTGGGAGTACCAACATTACCAGCAAATAATAAGACGTTTTTCTCAATTAACCGATTTGTGGCTTCAATCGTCTTACTTGGGTTATAAGAATCATTCAAGGTCACAAACTGAATACGATGCCCATTAATCGTTTGATCCTTTAACGCCGCTTCAATACCTGCTTTCATTCCTAACCCTAACCCTTTAGAACGTCCTTCGAGATCCATAACCCCACCAATAATAATACTGGTATTAGATTTCCCCGATGCCTCTTTCGCCTGAATGGGTATAGAAAATACAAAAATCAAACATCCCAGACCTATCCAATAACAATAGCGAAGAATGG
The DNA here is from genome assembly GCA_011375245.1 of Thiothrix sp. Classification (GTDB taxonomy): domain Bacteria; phylum Pseudomonadota; class Gammaproteobacteria; order Thiotrichales; family Thiotrichaceae; genus HyVt-477. The sequence continues at coordinate 5,013 of DRMA01000128.1, forward strand.
AGATCGGAAGAGC